>WRHS01000009.1 GCA_009783135.1 Dehalococcoidia bacterium | reverse complement strand
CATACCGAAACGCTTACTCCGCATTTAGAACCCACGCTTTCTGCAAAAAGTTTTTCAGCCAGTTCTACACTTAGCCCATCAAATGAAAAGTAGAAGGACTTCTTATCCTTGAAATAGTTCAGCAGGAAAGTAGTCTTGCCACTCCCTACTGCGCCATTAACAACACATACTGTTTTCAAGCTTTTGAAGTCACCTTGTTTGCGGTGGAAGTTTTCCAAGACTCTCCACAGCGGCATATTAGCTTGTGTTCTCTTGATAATCATATCTGGTAATGCCAGTATCCTCATAATACGTTATGATGCGTTTTATTATCGCATGCCTAACATGTCTTTTCAATCGCTATCTGATGTATATCGTTTTTACGTAAAGAAATCTTAATAGGTAGAAGGATGACAAATACAAAAAACCATAATAAAAGCACCGCCTAAAAGTCGTAGGCGGTGCTTTGTTCCTTGACAGTGTATTGCTTATTACTATATTCAAAACTGAGGGAAAGAACTATGCATCATTTATTTGTTTGGAAAACTCTTTCTTTCCCATGATAATGAATATCAAGGCAAGAACGCCCGTAATGGTGGAGCATAACACGGCGCAAATGCTTCCAGCTAAAGCCCATCCCCACTTCTTACGCTGTATTGCAAATACACCACCGACAATGGAAATAATGCTGGGTATGAGCACAAAAACACAACAGACCCAGAATACTGCAATGAGGACAGGAACGACTTCCGGGTCATCTGGATAGAAGTCAGGGTTATTTTGTAGGGATTGGAATACTATGGCAAGTATGCCAAGTGTTAGACTGCCGACAATACCTAACACCCCAGTCACGATGTTGAGCACACCACCAGCTGTAGGCATCCACGTAGATGAATTGCTATTTGCCATTTCGTCCTCCAAAAATGAATGTTTGTTGCCCATAGCATAGCACAATTCTGTCATCTTAGTATTACCAAAAAACTTGTTAAATACGAGGAGGAACGCTATCGACAAACGACACCATACGAATTCAACCGGTTAATCCGTCGGGAGAGGATTTATCCCCCCCCAAACAACAGAGGGCAAATAAACCCTCGTTTTTATTTCAATAACAATAGGAGGTGATAATAAATCATGGAGCCAGTCGCACTGAGCAGGAAAAGAACTATGCATTGTTTCCTTGCCCGGAAAACTCGCTCTTACCCATGATGGTGAAAACCAAGGCTATAATGCCAGCAATGGAAGGCAGGGAGCATATGCTTCCGGCTAAGGCCCATCCCCAACTCCTGCGCTTTAGGGTTAATATACCACCGACAATGGAAATAATCCCGAGAATGAGTGTGACAGCGCCATAGGCAAAATATATTGTAAAGATGGCAACGAGAAGTCCAAATTCACCTTTAAAGTCGAAGAAAGATATATCGACACGGGCCACAATGATAACTGCGCAGACAACCAGACTGTTGAGAAGACTTGTCCCCCCGGACACTATGTTGAGTACCCCGCTAGCTGTAGGCATCCACCAAGATGAGTTGCCGTTTGCCATAGTTTCCCCCTCAATACATCTGTTATCCATAGCATAACACAACTCTGCCATTTCAATACTACAAAAGACAAAGGAGGTTCAAACTATCGCACAATACGCCATCATGCGCTTTGCCAAGCGTAAAGGAAGCTTCGGCAAGATTGAAGCGCATCACGAGAGAACTAAAACCAAGTATGCCAGCAATCCCGATGTGGATATTTCAAAGAGTAAGCATAACTTCCATATAGTCCAACCGAATAGGTCTTACTTACAGGAAGTTAATACCAGAATAGCAGCATCCGCTTGTAAAACAAGGAAAGACAGCGTTAGGTTTATAGATACCATCATTACCGCCAGCGCAGAGTTCTTCAAAGGTAAAAGCAGGGAAGAACTCCGGTCTTACTTTCAAACCGCGGTGGACTTTCTGGAACGGAAGATTGGAAATGCCAATATCTTTAGCGCCGTAGTGCATATGGACGAGAAAACCCCGCATCTCCATCTGTGTTTTACACCAATAACACAAGATGGCAGATTATCGGCTAAAGAAATCATCGGTAACAGGTCAGAACTAATCAAATGGCAGGATAACTTCTTTGAGCATATGGTGAGTAAGTTTCCAGATATTGAAAGAGGAGAACCTGCCAGTGAAACCAAACGTCAACATATTCCGACTAGGGTGTTCAAACAGGCTGTGCATCTGACTAAACAAGCATTGTTGATTCAATCAACCATAAATTCCATCACTCCGTTCAATGCAGGTAAGAAGAGAGAAGAAATCATGGCATTGTTAAACAAGTTCTTTCCCGATATGGAGAACTTTGAGACTCAGGCTAGGAAACATAAACGTACCATTGACCGACTTGAGAAAGACAATGAATTACTAGCAAAGAAAGCAGAGGCAGCGGGTAAGGTTGGTATAGCAAGGCAACTTGAGGAAGCCAATCTGAGAAGTGATTTGGAAACACTGAGACAGTTTGTGGATTCACTGCCTGATGAACTCAAGAAACAAGCTAAAGTGCAAAACATCAACATAGACAAGGAGGCAAGCTTATAAGTAGTAATCGCTCTTTAACAACTGAATACGATATTGAATACTAAGGATAAGACATTGAGAAATGGTTACTCTGGTTCCAAATTCAGCTACGGGTAGGGTTATTCCAAAATCTGCGTATGAGTATGTAGCTAAAGTCTTGCTACCCATGATACAAGAGTATTATGCGACGGAAGAGGGCAGGCGAGCATTTGCGGAATGGAAAGCTAAACAGCCGGACGCGAATAAAATTCATCTTTACGAGAATATCAAGGGCGAAGCGGTAAACGCTTCGCCCTTATCTCATATAAGCCAAACTTGCCAATTTGTTACCTGCTGGGTGATGGTGTAAAATGCAAAAGGATGCCGAAGGTTTCACGAATAAAGATGATTTCGCCTGTGGAAACCCTCGTGCCACCATTACCGAATAATCCGAACTCTCTCATTTCTATTGGCGATGGCTTTGGGTTAGTTCTGTATCTATCCTATCCTGCTTTTGTTTCAAGCTTAATGACTTTTCTGCCCCGTATGCCTCCAAATCCTTTTCCCAGGAAGTTTAGCGATGTCAAAGAGCCACAATGAAAATACCCGCCGTTGTTCACCCGGCGGGTATTTTGCAGAAAGAACTAGGTATTTATTGAGCGGCTAAAGCAAAACCGTATTTTTCGAAGATGGCAGCAGCTTCCTCTGTGAAAAGGAAATCAATAAACTCCTGCGCGGCATCTTTTTCTGTGCTAGTTTTAAGGATTGCAACAGGGTATTCAATTTTCGCGTTAACTTCGTCCGGTGCCACTGCTATTAGTCTGAGCTCGTCTTTTTTAGTTAAGTAATCGGTCATATAAACAATGCCGACATCGTTGCCTCCGGTCACTACCGCAGTCAAAACAGCTGTGGTACTAGCCTGGAGGTTCCAGTCGGCTTTGATATCATCTTCTGCAATGCAAAAGTGTGCGAGGGCTTCCATGGCATAAACACCAACAGGAGCTGCTTTCGGGTCGGCGATGGCAAAAACTTGGCTAGAGGTCATTTTTGTGAGGTCGCTGAAGCTGTTGATGTTTGAGGTGCTGGTATTGTCTTTGCGTGTAATCAGCACGAGGTTGTTGTTCAAAAGGGTTTTGCGGGAACTGCCAACAATAAAGTTGCCGTTTTGCAGGTTGTTCATGTTGGCGACAGCCGCTGAAAAGAACAGGTCTACTTCCATGCCATTTTTAATCTGATCTTCCAGCACACCGGATCCAGCGTATGTAGGCGGGTTAATGGTAACCCAAGAATGAGAACTCATGTAAAGCAAACTTATCTCGTCCAGAGCGGCTGTCAGACTGGCTGCAGCAGCGATATCAAGAGTGACGGAATCGGGGTTAGGGCTGGTCGTATCAGCCGGGTCTTTAGTTAATGTTTCTGTAACAGTCTTCCCAAAACTGCATCCGGCAATAGAGCCGAACAAAAGAATAGCCGCCAGAAGTGCTGGCATCCACCTCAGTAGTTTTTTCAATATTTTTTCTCCTTTTCCAATTTGATTTTTGTGTTGTTGATAAACTTGTTATTGGAAATATCACCAACGATATATATTATCAAAGATATACAGTATTGTCAATTGGTTTGTGCCTAAAATGTTATTGACTGTTATGATTAGAATAATTGATAAGGCCTTTATTTGCGCAGGATTTGTGCTGCGCCGTTCCCATACGGCAAGCCATCGTTTGTTATTCTAAGAATAATCAAACGTGTTATATACAATTACATCTCTGCTGTGGTAGTTGTTTCTGGTATGACAATCAAATGCTCAGGTGGCAGATAAAGATTGCATGGTTCGCCGTCTTGTAGCATTGCGTCATTGGTTTTTGGGCACGATGCATTCAAAAGGTGTTGCTCCTGCTGGTCGCTGTCCATTTTGAAGCGGTATGTGATATTGGTAATACCTTCCACTGCCTGAAGAACGCTACTCTTGACAACATTCTCGGCATTTCCCGCATGAGTAATCTGAACGTACTCAGGTCTGATTCCCACTGTTACCAGATGCCCAATCGATAATTCTTTGCCAGAAGGTGACAGTGCCTTTAGTTCCAATCCCCAAGCTGGTATCTGCACAAACACACAAGATGGCTCAACGCGGCTTATCTCTCCGTTCATGAGATTGCGCACGCCTGTAAGACGGGCTACTGTGCGATCTGCTGGAGATGAGAATACATTTTGTCTAGTATCGCATTGGGCTATGCGTCCTGCGTGATAGATGGCCACTCTGGTTCCTAACTTGTATCCTTCCGCCAAATCGTGCGTTACAAGTAGCATGCTGCCATTATATGCCCGCTGCAATTCCAGCAGTTCCAATTCCAAACGCTCCCTAAGTTGCGAATCCAGCGCAGAAAATGGCTCATCAAATAAGAGTACTTCAGGGTCTGGAGCCAACGCGCGCGCAATAGCTACACGCTGTTGCTGCCCTGCTGATAATTGACGGGGATACCGCCCGGATAATGCGCCGATATTCATCATGTCAAGCAGCCAGGAAACTTTATCAAGCTTTTCGGGCTTTGGCAGGTGGCGGATGCTGTAAGCGATATTTTCATTGATTGTCATATGCGGGAAAAGGGCGTAGTTCTGAAAAACAAACCCTACGCGGCGTTTTTGCGGCGGCAGGTTGATACCAGTGGCGGAATCAAAGAGCACCTTACCGCCTAACTCGATATAACCTTCGCTTGGTTTTGTTAGTCCTGCTATGCACTGTAGAGTCATAGTTTTACCCGCACCAGAAGGCCCTAGAATGACCATTAACTCGTGTTCTAGTGATAACTCAACATCAAGGTTAAATCCGGGCAAAACCCGCTTTATTTTAGTATTCAACATGTTATTACCCGTCAGTTGTCATTAAACCTTTTGTGCGATTGCTGCGGTTTTTCCAGAAGCCGACCAAGGCTAATGCGACAAAAGAAAAACCCATCACGACCAGTGCTAATACCTGTGCACGATGATTATCGCCGGATATTATTGAGAAATAAATATCCACCGGAATGGTGGTGGTTTTGGTGCGGATGTTACCAGCCAGCATGAGTGTAGTGCCGAACTCTCCCAGAGTACGTGCCAATGCCAATACTGTGGCGGCGGCCACGCCGGGCCAGGCAAGAGGCAATGTTACCGTCCAGAAAATACGCCATTCACCTGCACCAAGTGTACGTGCCGCACTTTGAAGGTTGGGCTCCACCTGTTCAAAAGCGCCCTTGGCCGTCATATACATCAGGGGAAATGACATAATCACGGCAGCAACGACGGTTGCCTGCCATGTGAACACCAACTTGTAATTAAAGAGAGCAAAGAATTTCCCGCCAAGCCCATTTATGCCGAAAAACGTAAGTAGCCAGTATCCAACCACCGTTGGCGGCATCACCATTGGAAGAATGAATATCCCATCAATCACGGCTTTCAGCTTTCCTTTGTAGCGAGACATCCAGTGTGCTGCCGCAATGCCAAGGAAAAAGGTGATTACCGTGGCGGTACATACGGTTTTAATGGATATCCAAATGGGGGTCCATAAAGACGTATTCATCCCATAATCTTACCGGCAAATGGAAACAGCGCATAAGGCATGTCGGAAAGGCAGCTTGTTTACTGTAATTGTTTCTGTCATCTATTTGGCTTTGCAATATTTTTTCTATAGATATTACACATGATATAGTATATTACTAGTGATATTTTGCATTTGTCAATAGCCTCCGCCGGAACGATAATCTATTCACTGCTGCAGTTGATGTGCTCATACACCTTTCCCGAAAGAGCAATTGGGAAAGTGGCATATCGGGCAGCCCAAACATAACCCGCCGTTACCCAACCCGCCAAGCCATTCGGTGGTTACAGGCGCGTCAGCCAGTAGACGCGGCAGAACCAAATCAAAAATAGTGCGCTTGGCATACATTACGCAACCTGGCAGCCCACAAACTGGTTTGCCATCAGACGTATAGGCGAGCATAAACATGGCGCCGGGCAGCACCGGAGCACCATAACTAACGACAGTGACCGCGGCATTTTTTATGGCTGTAGGTGTTCTATCATCGGAGTCTACGCTCATACCGCCTGTGCAGAGCGCAATTTCCGCACCCATAGCCAGCATGCTCTTAATGCTTGAGGTGATTTTTTCGTTGTCGTCGTCCAAAATCTCATGCGCTACCATTGTGCAGCCGTATTCATCTAACTTTTCCTGAATAACCGGCGTAAAAGTATCCTTGATACGCCCGTGAAACACTTCATTTCCGGTGGTGACAAGACCATATTTTTTAGGCTTTATGGGTAATAGCTTCAGCAAGGGCTCATTCCCTGCTACCTGACACGCCCGTTCCATTCTTTCTTTTTCAATAGCCAGTGGGACGACACGTGTCCCGCACAACTTATCACCTTTCTTTACAGCAAATCCGGATGCGCGTGTGGCAATCATTATCTCTCCCAGATTATTCACCATGCGCATACGTTCAATATCAGCCAGAAAAAGCCCGTCCATATCTGCGATAAGATCTATTTTCCCCTCTTTTGGACCTACCGGATGCATGTTTTCGTTTTGGCAGAGTTTTCGTAAAATCTCAGCTGCATCGTTTTCATGCAATAAATTTTCGCTTTCTTCCCATATATGCAGGTGGTCTTTTCCGAGACTTAATAGTATAGGAATATCACTTTCTGTAATCACGTGTCCCTTTAGAAATAGCGCGTCTTTGGTAACACCTTTAATGATTTGCGTAATATCATGGCATAGAATTTGCCCTACGGCATCCTGTGTTTTGATGCATTTCACGGCTTTTCTCCCATTGTCTGTGAATGGATGTTGAGATTGTAGGTTATCAGTGATATAACTAGTTGTCAATATGGCGAATGTTGAGGGGTATTTTTTATTTAGTCGTGCCCCTTTCGTGTATTGTGTTGTCAATGGTAGTATTTTGATATAGGAGCGTTTATTTTTTGATTCCCGTCGGGTCCATACCTCGCAGCTCTGCTGCGTTGACCCGGTAAGGTATGCCCAGATATACTGCAGGTATGGCAACCACCAGCGAGCATATTCATAAAAGGCATAACGTATCGGTCATAATATACCATTATGTATGCCCAGCGAAATACCGACGAATAGTAGTAAGCAACGAAATAGACACGACGATAAAAGAGACATGTATTGAAATAGAGAAGAGGTACGATATCCGGTTTTTGGAAATAGGCATGGAAAGGGATCACATCCATTTTCTAATACAAACAATGCCCAATAACAGTCCGTCGCAGATAATACAAATCATAAAAAGCATAACGGCGAAAGAAGTATTCAGAAAACACCAAGAGGTTAGGAGGCAGTTGTGGGGAGGAGAGTTCTGGGCAGATGGGTACTATGTAGCAACGGTTGGCAGAAGTAACAACGAAGCTGCCGTAGCAAGGTACGTACGCGAACAAGGAAAAGAGGCTGAGTATAAAAAACTGCATAGCCAGCAACTGGGCTTGTTTGAATAATCACCCCCTGGATACCTCGCAGCTCTGCTGGGGGGAGGGTTCATTTCACAATCTGCCCCGATACATTGTATGCGTTACTTAAAGATAACACTGACCCCGTCAGGTATGCGGTAGCGCCGCTGACTGGGAACAATGCAAAAGATTTGAATTTGATTAAATTCAGCTATGAAACCCACGATGGCGTGATGTATTCTCTCAGGAACGAGGTGTCATCTTCGCTAAATAGTCTTAATAGTACAATTGAAAACTTATCGCGATTGGCTTTTTATGTTGGTATTGGTTTTGCGGTATTTGCAAGCTTGATGATAATGAATTTTATTTCAACCAGCATCTCAAACAAAAAACGTGAAATAGGTATTCTTAGGGCTATGGGAGCGCGAGCTAGCGATGTGTTCGGCATATTTTTTAACGAAAGCCTGATAATATCTCTGATAAATTTCGTGCTTGCCGCGATTGCAGTGTTCGGCTTTTGTATGTTATTAAATTCTTTTCTTAGAAGAGATTTCAACATTATACTTACGCTTCTGCATTTTGGTATTCGCCAACTGGCTTTGATTTTAGTGGTGAGTGTTGGCACAGCGTTTATTGCCAGCCTTCTTCCTACAACACGTATATCTAACAAAAAACCTATTGACGCCATCAATAACAACTAGGTAGAAAAAGCCATATACTATCATAGGAAGAGCGTATATTACTCAAGCACTTTAAGGCCACTTGTACTTAGTGGACACACTAGCTTCTAATGGGCTGGCGTCCCAAGGTTATGTGTTAGCATACTGTTTAGTTCTTTATGTCAGTTTATCCAACGATTTGTTGTGAAAACAAGAGTGTAACTGCCTAAATGTTGAATAAGAAATTGATTACGTCACCATCTTGGACGATGTATGTTTTGCCTTCTAGTCGCAGTATTCCTTGTTTTTTTGCCTCTGCTATGGTTTGGCATTTAAGTAATTCCTTATAGCCGATAACTTCAGCGCGGATGAATCCCCGTTCAATATCCGAGTGTATTTTACCTGCTGCTTTCTGGGCATTGGAGCCTTTTGCGATGGGCCAAGCGTGTACGTCATCAGGTCCAACCGTTAAAAATGAGATAAGACCTAGCAGTTCATACGAAATATGGATAACACGTTCCAAACCTGTTTGCTCCAGCCCATACTCATTGAGAAAATCACGCACAGATTCCTGATCTAGACTGGATATATCCATTTCAAGTTTACCGCACATCACAACAACGCGATGGTTTGGCTGTGCGAATTTTTGGTTGAGTTCGAGTTCTGTCTGCTTGGCGTTGAGGAGATCTACCTCACCGATATTTACCAAAGTGATGAGCGGTTTGGCTGACAGGAATTGATAGCCTGAGATAATTTTCTCTTCCTCATCGTTTAGGCTCTGTTCGCGGATGGGGATGTCTTTTTCCAAGGCATCGCGCAATCTATGCAGTAGTTCCTGCTCCTGAAGTAGCCGAGGTTTTTCGTCTGGCTTGGCGCCGCGGATAGAGGATGCAATACGGTTGAATCGTTTTTCTATTACTGCCAAGTCGGAAAAAATCACTTCCAAATTCATATCCGATATATCGCGGGATACATCAATGCTTCCGGAAGGATGAGGTAAGGAGGAGTCTTCAAATGAGCGGACTACGTTTATAAGCGCGTCCACTCCGGCAAGTTGTGTCAAAAGCTGACTGGCTGAGCCGCCTCCCTTGGCAAGCGTTTTTACCGATGCTCCGATATCAAGATATTGGATTTCGGCAGGGGTGGTTTTCTTGGGGTTGAACAGCTTGGTAAAATCATCCAAGCGCACGTCCGGAACTTTCGCCATTCCTACATGCGCCACCGAAGCTGCGCCGAAACCACCTGTTTCCGCGTTATTGCCGGTGAGGGCATTGAAGACGGTTGTGCGCCCGCTACCAGACAAGCCGATGATGCCAATGCCGAGCCCCATGTTATCTGATGTTTCTTTCCGCTTGCTTGAGGGCTAGTTTTCTTTCGTTAGAAGTTAGGCTTTCATTGGCAACTAACTCAAGTAAAGCTAACAATGAATCGCGCGTGCCGATGTTGCCTAAGCTTTTAATGGCATTGGAGCGAAGGCCATTGTCTAGGTCCATATCCGTGGCAATTGATAAAAGTTTCTTTATTTCGTTGATGACTGGTTCGGACATACTATTCTCCTTTGTATTTGCCAGATTTTACTATTCGTCGCATAAGAACTGCAAGAAATCTTATCTGCGGCGTGAGCGTCCGCGTAGTATTATGGCGATGATGACTATTAAAATTATTGCGCCAACTACAATCAGGGCAATTTCACCTGCATCCAATCCTCCTGACGAGGAGGGAGGTGGGTCGGTAGAAGTAGACGACGTGGTTGAGTTTGTAGTTGTTGTGGAAGTAGTCGTTGTAGTCTCAGGGCTGAAATTAAGAAGTGTGCCATTTGCACCTACGGCGTACATGCTGTTGGCTGAAGCTCCCCAGATGGAGGATAGAGCGACAGAATTATTGCTTCCTGCCGCACTCCACGCGTTACCATCATAATGCTGAATATTGCCGTTTGCGCATACTGCATTTACATTCGCGGAAGAAAAGCCCCACAGCGCCTTAATATCGGTGCTGATGCCGCTGGTCATAGTATTCCATGTTTCGCCATTGTAACGTGTGATAACACCGCCTTTACCTGCGGCAAAAACGTCTGTGGCGGAAGCCCCCCAGACAGCTAAAAGGTCGCTGTTAGTCCTGCCATCGTTTGAACTCCATGTTTCACCATCGTAGTGAACGACAACACCATTTTTGCCAACCGCGAAAATGTTTGTGGCGGAAGTTCCCCAAATAGCGTACAGATCGTTTTTTGTCCCACTGTCTTCAATGGTACTCCATGCACTACCGTTATAATTTACGATGGTGCCGCCAGCACCAACTGCAAAGACGTTAGTGCTTGAAGCACCCCAAATGCCATACAGGTGTGCTGTTGAACTATTTGTCATGGCATTCCATGCAGTGCCGTCGTAACGCGCAATGAGACCATTGTCGCCAACTGCGAAAACATTCGAGGCGGAGTTGCCCCAAATGCTGTGTAGGGGTTTATTTGCTGTTACAGCTGAGGCAGTCCAGTAGTCTCCATTGTGCATGTATATGTTTCCGCCGGAACTGGCAACGAAAACGTTTGAGGCAGAACCAAAGACGGCATTCAGGTTCTCTTTAATCGTATACGCATTGTTTGCCCATGTACTGCCATTGTATTTAAGTACAGTACCAAAGGACCCCACTGCTATAATGTTATTATCAGCTGTGCCCCATAGGCCCGTCAGGTTTTGATTGCCTCCGCCTGCTTCAGCAACCCACGCGGTACCATTATAGTATGAGATGGCACCGCTTTTACCGATGGCGAAAATACTATCGGAAGCAGTGCCCCATATGGCGGAAAGATCGTTTGTGGTACTGCTTGTCATGGTCGACCAAGAGGTGCCGTTATAGTGCAGAATCGCGCCGTCTACTCCAACTGCGAAAATGTCATTGGATGATGTTCCCCATAAGGCAGAAAGGTCTTTTGTCGAGTTACTTGCCGAAGAACTCCAAGAGGTGCCATCATAATGCAGAATGATGCCGTCCATTCCAATCGCGAAAACGTCATAGAAATATTCATATTCCGTTTCCTCGTTTTCCTCCTCATCTTCGTCATCAGTGTTGCCAATAACTAAAACGCTGCCCCATATTCCGAGCAGATGCTTGGTAGTACCGCTTGTCATGGTGATCCATCTGTCGCCATCGTAATGTAATATGACACCATTTGCTCCGACAATGAATATATCATCACCTGCGTTACCCCAAATACCATATAAATTACTGGTAATACCGCTTGACACAGCGCTCCATGCAGTGCCGTTATAGTGCAGTAATGTGCCGTTTGCGCCAACGGCAAATACGTCGCTGTCGGAAGAGCCCCATACTCCGTAAAGCGTTTGGGTGGTGCCGCTGTTGTACATTGGGGTCCAGGAAGTGCCGTCGTAGTGCAAAATGATACCATTGGCACCGACAGCGAAAACATCGTCGGATGCACTGCCCCAAGTGCTGAAAAGATTATTTGTTGGAGATATGGATGAACTGCTCCAAACATTGGCTGCTGCTATGGATGGGACATATAGACCCAAACACAGCATGACCACCACAAGTACCAAAGCAACGCTGGAAAGAAACCGCTTCATAATACAAACCTTTCGCTGTCTATTTTAGCCGGACACCGACATATTATAATGCCATGCCGTAAAGATTGTGTAAAGTGCGATGGCTGAAAGTGAACGGAACGGACAGCACAGCTATGTGTTAAAATGTGAGAGGGAGAGAGAGATTGATACATGTTTTATACGGGGCGGATGATTTTTCCATACACGAAGCCCTTTCTGAAATTAAGATGAGTCTAGGTGAATCATCCATGCCGGAGGCAAATACTTCATATATGTCTGGGGTCAAATTGCGCCCCGAGGAACTACAGGCAGCCGTGCAGGTCATGCCTTTCTTTGGCAATCAGCGGTTGGTGATAGTTCATGGCTTGCTGGGACGGTTTGAAGCTAAAGAGAAGCGTTTTACCGCCAAGAAGACAACCAAGTCGCAGGAAAAAGACGTCCAATTACACCAAACGCTAGCTGAGATCATAAACAGCGCACCTGATAGTACCAAGATTGTACTGGTTGATGGCGACGCGGGCAAGACAAATGTCTTACTGAAATTATTGGCTCCCAACGCGGACATACGTGTTTATCCTCCTTTGAAAGGTTTGCAGCTGGAAACATGGACGCGCAAGCGGGTGGAAAAGGCAGGAGGCAAAATTGATGAAGAAGCCCTCAGGGCGCTGATACGGCTGGTGGGTAGTGATCTGTGGGTAATGCATAGCGAAATTGAAAAGCTTGTGTTGTATGCTGCTGATCGTAAAATTAATAGCGCTGACGTGCAGAAACTGGTGGGGCTGTCGCGGGAAACCAGCATTTTTACACTTGTGGATGCCATTATTGAGGGGCGTTTGAATTTGGCTCAACAATCAATGAGTGAGTTGATGGATGCCGGAGCTGTGCCCAATTACATCTTGGTAATGCTTGCGCGCCAACTTAGGCTTTTGGTGCGAGCAAAAGAACTTAAAAGCAACGGTCAATCTGAAAATGCGATACAGAGCGCGCTCGGGCTATCAGATTTTCCATTTCGTAAAACATTGGATCAGTCCACACGCTATTCGATGACATGTCTGAGGGATTTCTATCATAGATTACTGGAAACAGATTTACATATTAAGACCGGCAAATATGACGACGGACTTGCATTGACATTACTTGTTTCCGGATTGTGTTCCCGCTAGGTTAAAACACTCCGAGTACGGTGATGCACTGCGGCCAAAACGGCGTCATATTATATGAGCACAAATCTGAAGAAACGGAAGGTGTTCCACAGGTTATTTTCTGTAATTGTCTTTGACAGCCTTGTTTTCTTATCCTACAATCTTGTACAAGTTTGTGTTTAAATGAGAAAAATGGGTGGCTAAATTGACTGATGACGAAATACGCTCGCAGTACCTGGAATATTTTATAAGTAAGGGGCATCAAATCATCCCCTCATCCTCTCTGGTGCCTCGCGATGACCCGACTCTGCTACTTACTACCGCAGGCATGGTACAACTGAAGCCTTACTTTATGGGGCAGGCCACGCCGCCGCATACGCGTTTAACTTCATGTCAGAAATGTTTCCGTACTACTGATATTGAATCTGTGGGGGATTCTTCGCATCTCACTTTCTTTGAGATGCTGGGCAATTTTTCGGTGGGAGATTACTTCAAGGCGGAGGCTATCGCATACGCATGGGAGTTTATCACTGTTAATATGGGGCTTCCAAAAGAAAGGCTGTGGGTTACTGTTTATCTGGATGATGACGCAGCCCGTCAGCTATGGCTTGAGCAAGGTGTGCCTGCTGAGCGTATTGTGCGCTTGGGTGAGGCCGATAACTTTTGGGGACCTGCAGGTGATTCCGGGCCGTGTGGCCCATGTAGCGAAATACATTATGATTTTGGTGCGTCAATCGGTTGCGGCAAACCTGATTGTAACCCGTCCTGCAAGTGTGGGCGCTTCTGCGAAATTTGGAACCTTGTGTTTATGCAGTACAATCAGGACAGAACAGGGCTGCGCACGCCCTTGGCAAAGCCAAATATTGATACAGGTATGGGACTTGAGCGCATAACTGCTATTATGCAGGGCACTGACACTGTGTATAACACCAATATTTTTCGTCCTTTGCTTGAGCGTGCTGCTGAACTTGCTGGCAAACGCTATGGTGTTGATGCGGAGGACGATCGTGCTATGCGTGTCATATCGGAACATGGGCGTGCCGTATCTTTCCTGATTGCCGATGGTGTAATGCCATCAAATGACGGGCGTGGCTACGTGTTGCGCAGGTTACTACGCAGGGGTGTCCTCTTTGGTCGCCGCATTGGGCTGAAAACACTGTTCCTGACTGAGATGGCAAAAGCTGCAATTGAACAAAATGGTAATAACTACCCTGAACTTGTAAAGAGGCGCAGCTTTATTCTGGATGTGGTGCGCAGGGAAGAGGAGAATTTCGCCGAAACTCTCAGTACAGGTTTGGAGTTGCTGGACGAAATCATGGCTCGTGATGAAACCAAGGCACGGATGTGCGTTGCGGGTGAGTCTGTTTTCAAGTTGTATGACACATATGGGTTCCCCGTGGAAATTACGCGCGAAATTGCTTCTACACGTGGTTTTGACGTGGATATAGATGGTTTTGAGCGTGAGATGAGCAAGCAACGTGAAAAAGCGCGTTCGGCTCAAAAATTCGATTGCAGCGGGCAACAAGTCGAAAAATTCAGCGGAGACTTCGAGCAGACGTGTTTTGTGGGATATACAGATCTCACCAAGAGTACACGTATTCTAGGCATAGTGTTTGAGAATGAAAGTGTTTGTTCTATCAGCGCAGAACAAAAAGCAGGGTTGGTATTGACGGATACTCCATTCTATGCTGAAATGGGCGGACAAGTAGGGGACACTGGTTTAATAAAATCAGGGAGTGGGCTATTTCAGGTTACCAACACTATTAAATTAGGAGCTAACACTACTCTGCATCAGGGTTATGTGGCGCAGGGTGGCTTTGCTACGGGCGACGTGGTTACTGCCGAGGTGGATGCTGAGCGCCGCCGTGATATTGAGCGCAACCATACAGCTACTCATTTGCTGCATGCTGCCCTGCGCGACGTACTTGGCGAGCATGTGCAACAGGGCGGCTCGCTGGTGGAGCCATCGCGCCTGCGCTTTGATTTCTCTCATTTGTCCCCATTAACATCTGGTGAACTGAATCAGGTACGCGATTTTGTCAATGCCGAAATCCGCCGTAACCATCGGGTGTATGATTGCCAAATGCCATACAAAGAGGCGGTAGTCTCCGGTTCCGTGGCCCTTTTTGATGAAAAATACGGCGATGTAGTACGTGTTTTGTCAGTGGGGCGTCCAGCTATCAGTACCGAGTTGTGCGGTGGTACGCACGTGGATGCTTCCGGCGAAATAGGATTTTTTGAGATTATCAGTGAGTCCAGTATTGGTTCCGGAATGCGTCGCATAGAGGCTGTTACCGGGCGCAGGGCTATGCAATTGGCAACGCTCAGTATTACATCATTGCAATCTTTAGCTAGGCTTTTGGATGTCACGCCGGAAGATGTGGCGGATAAAGTGCAGTCTCTTTTAGCAAGATGCGACCAGGAAATTAAAAAGACTGAAACGTTGGAGCGTGAGCTTGCGCTTAAAGATGTGTCCGCGCTGTTGACACAGGTGCGTGACGTGGACGGCGTGAAATTACTGGCTACACGTGTAAAACCGTCACGCCCCGAAACTCTACGGGATATGGTGGACGCTCTGCGTGGCAAATTGGGAGAGGTGATTGTTGTGCTGGGTACGGTGCATGATGATAAGCCATATTTTGTGGTTGCCGTGGCGGACGATTTGGTTGCCAAGGGCTATCATGCGGGCAATATTATCCGCATGACAGCGGCAATTACCGGTGGTGGAGGCGGTGGTAAACCAGCTTTGGCACAGGGCGGTGGCAAAGACGCATCCAAACTGGATGAGGCTATAGCTGCAGTATACGGCTTACTGAAGCATAAATAATGTTTAAGCTTTGCAGAAATATTGGCAGCAAGAAGAAATGCGCATTATGGCATTGGATGTGGGAGACCGTCGCATTGGGGTGGCGCTTAGTGACCCCACAGGGATGCTGGCGCGCCAACTGGTGATTATTGCCCGTACAAGCGACAGCGGCGATATCCAGGAGGTCATGAAACTGGTGCAGGAGTATACTCCGGGCAAGCTGGTTGTTGGTCTGCCGCTACTGTTGAATGGTGATGAGGGGCCGCAGGCGCAAAAAGTACGGGTTTTCTGTGAGCTTTTGAAGTCATCCCTCGCAATTCCCTTGGAAATGGTGGATGAGCGATTCAGTACAGCTGTTGCCCGCGAGTACATGCTTCAAAATGTGCCTAAGAAAAAAGCCAGAGCCAAACAGCGTGATGATGCCATGGCCGCAGCGGTAATTTTGCAGAACTATTTGGATGAAAATTTCGGGTGCTGTGCATAATGTTTCACAGTTATCTTTATAAGGCGGCTTTTGATAGAATAATTAGGCTTGGGAGGACTGTTATATGATGCGTGATGCGGCGCAAACAATAGGAAATTTGATTGATAAGCAGAGCGTTTCTTTTGTAAGTTCGGTCGGTTTCGGCGGATTTCCGAATACTAAAGCTATGCTGCCGCCGAGAAAGCGTGACGGGATAAAAAGCTTTTGGTTTACGACTAACACGTCCTCTATGCGGGTTGCGCAATATCGCGAAAATCCAAAGGCGTGCATTTATTTCTGCGACAAAAGATTCTTTCGGGGTGTAATGCTAGTGGGGGAGATGGAAGTTTTGGAGGATGCAGAAAGTAAAGAGATGATATGGCGCGATGGTGATACAATGTATTACTCGGGCGGCGTGACCGATCCGGATTATTGCGTCCTGAAATTTTCGGCTCAGTCAGGGCGTTACTATACTAATTTTAGTTCGGAAGACTTTGTGGTGGAGTAGTCAAATGTTGCAAACTGTGCGCAATTATATTGAAGTACTCAAGGTGCGGGAAACGCTTCTGCTTGGCTTTTTGGGGTTTTGTTCGGTTATCATTGCCTCACATACCCATCCTGAAGCCATCCTGTTACCTCTTCGCTCATTTTTATTTTTGTCTTGGAATCCTTACGAGCATCACTTTGCCGGGGTAGGGATTTTGTTATTGGCTACGGTGACTATTTTGATTGCATCCGCCGGAGCCAATGGTTTGACGAATTACCTTGATCGTAACGTGGATGCTCTTATGCAACGCACAAAAAACCGTGTTTTCCCAACCCGGCGCATCTATCCTGCGGAAAAGGGGCTGACATGGATTTTGTCCCTGATTCTTGTTGGGCTGGTACTGTCGTTGTTTTTACACCCGTATGTTTTTCTGGCTGATTTGGTTGGTACGATAGCGGCGGCAGTCTTTCGCAAGCGTGTTATTTGTGTTTTCCCGCAGGGTGTCATTGCCGGTTGTGCACCATTGCTAATGGGCTGGTTTGCGGTACGCAGCGATGTTAGTTTGGAGTTGGTGTTACTTTGCTTACTTATTGCTGTGTGGTTGCCATTGCATGTATGGAGCGTTATGGTTTCGCATCGTGAGGATTATATCGGAGCAGGGCTGACGTTTTTCCCTATGAATGTTTCGGTGCGCACGGCAATTATCATATTGTTGGTATTTGCGTTTCTGCTCAACGCGGTATCGGTGGGGCTATTCTTTGTGGCTGGATATAGCCTGATGTATCTGGTAGTTGCTCTAATACTCGGGGTAGCTATGCTGTGGGCGACTGTCAGGCTAATTGGTGCGCATGCCTCGCGCAATGCCTGGAAATTATATAAGCTCTCCAGTTTCCCTTATATGGGACTTATTTTTACAGCTATTTGCCTAAGTGTGTGGACGGATACGTGGCATTTTGGAACTTTTTAGCTTTGTAACATTGGTGTATTAGCCGTTGAAAAGTTTTAGCCTGACGACTGTTTGTGGCACCGCACGTGCGGGGGAGCTTACTACTGCTCATGGCATCATTCCCACACCTGTTTTCATGCCGGTTGGTAGTCAGGCTACGATTAAGACGCTTGTCTCCGATGAAATTGTGGCGCTTGGTGCGCCCATTATCCTTTCAAATACATACCACCTCTATTTACGCCCGGGTGTTGAAATAATAAAAAAACTTGGTGGATTACATCGCTTCATGAATTGGGATGGAGCCATTCTCACGGATTCGGGCGGCTATCAGATATTTAGCTTGTCGGCGCTTTCTAAAGTTTGCGATGAAGGGGTTTCCTTTCGTTCGCATATAGATGGCAGTAGCCATTTCATAACGCCTGAAAAAGCTGTGGAATTGCAGGAAGGGTTTGGTTCTGATATTGCCATGGTCTTGGATGAGCCTTCCCCTGCTGATGCCATACCCGCCAAAGTGCGTGATGCTATGGAACGCACTCATCTCTGGGCAGAGCGCTGTTTTGCGGTGCACAGGCGGGATAACCAGCAATTGTTTGCTATTGTTCAGGGTGGGTTTGACCATGCCATGCGCCGCCATTCAGCTGAGTATCTGAGTTCGCTGGATTTTCCGGGTTATGCCATAGGAGGGCTAAGCTTGGGTGAGCCCAAAGAACTTACATGGGAGATGGTGCGTAACACTACTCCGTATTTACCATCCTGCAAACCCCGTTACCTTATGGGGGTTGGGTCGCCTGAGGATTTGATAGAGGCGGTTAGCTTAGGCATAGACATGATGGATTGTGTATTGCCTACCCGCGTGGCGCGCAATGGAGCGCTGTTTACCAGACAAGGACGCATCAATATTACCAATGCTGCTTTCCGTGAACAAGATAGGCCTGTTGAAAAAGATTGTGACTGCTATACTTGCAGGCATTTCTCGGCAGCATATGTAAGTCATCTTTTCCATGCCCGTGAATTGCTGGCTTA
Organism: Dehalococcoidia bacterium; assembly: GCA_009783135.1. GTDB lineage: Bacteria > Chloroflexota > Dehalococcoidia > Dehalococcoidales > UBA1222 > WRNG01. Next base: position 5,568 of record WRHS01000009.1, on the reverse strand, counting down.
TCGCCTGGCCACAATCCATAATTTGCGTTTTATGGCGCGTCTAATTCAAGATATACGAACAGCAATCCTTGATGGCGTTTTTGATAGTTTCCGCCGGCAGTTCCTTTCTGAGTATCGCATTACTGACGAAGATGTGCGTATATCACAAAAGCAGAAGTGGATTAAGGCGCACAAATCGGAGATAGATTAACTGCTGCGTAATAGGGCACGTCGTTGGTTGCCCTAAACGGTGCTCCTAATAGTAATGCGGGTAGGAGGTTTTAAGGTTATGACCACTACGTTTTATATCCCTACGAAAATTATTTCCGGAGTTGGCAGCTTTGCCCAATTGGGCGCTGAAACAGCTAATATCGGCAGTAAGACCATGTTGGTCACTGGTAAAAATGCTATGCGCAAGACAGGACTGTTAGATCGTGCTTTGGCTGATTTGAGACGAAGCGGCGTAGACGCTGTGGTTTTTGATAGGATTGAGAGCAATCCCCGTTCATCCACTGTTGACGAAGGTGCTAGCATAGTGCGGCAGAAAAACATAGAGGTTGTTATTGCGCTTGGTGGCGGAAGTGCCATGGATGCGGCAAAAGGTATTGTAATATCAGCAATTGGTGGTGAACCTGTCTGGCGCTATGTTCAAACGCGGCAGAGTATTTGCGGCGACGCACCAAAGCTTATCGCTGTGCCTACTGTGGCGGCTTCTGGTTCTGAGTCAAATTGCGGTGCGGTCATCACCAATTGGGAAACACATGATAAATGTGTGGTAAGCGCCCATTGCGCCTTTCCTACGGTTTCCATTGTTGACCCTGAGTTGACGTTAAGTTTGCCAGCAAAACCTACTGCACAGGGAGGAGTGGATATATTCTGCCATTTGGTGGAGCCTTACATAACAGCATCTAGCCCGCAACCTTTAACGGATGACATCGTGGAAGCATGTCTAAGATTGGTTGTACGACATCTTCCTGATGCAATACGTAATCCTGATAATTTGGATGCCCGTGCACAGCTTTCTTGGGTTAGTACTGTGGCTTGCTCGGCTTTCGCCGGTTTGGGAGGTGGCGACGGATCTATGACTATGCATGGTATGGAGCATCCGCTTTCCGGTTTGTATGATATGACACATGGCGATGGGCTGGCAGCTCTATTACCTTCCTGGTTGGAGTCTTTATCTGACGTGCGCCAGTTACGTCTTGAAAAGCTGGGCAAAAATGTCTTCGGAGAACAAGATGGTATAGTGGCTGTCAATAAATGGCTCTTGGCTTGTAATATGACCCATAAACTACGGGATCTGGCTGTGGATAAGGCTAAGTTATTGGATTTGGGGCAAAATGCCTTGGATACGGCACCATGGCTTGCAGTGCACCCGAAAAAGCTTGATGCGAAAGCGGTAGCGGTTATTTATGAAAATGCATGGTAGGCAACAATAATAAATAAAAGGCCTAACAGCCTCTCTTATTGAGATTGAATATAACTCCTGGCGATGGCATATTTTCCGCAGGGAGTCGCCCCCCCAGTATCGTCTGCGCTAAGGCGTTTCACTACCGTGTTCGGTATGGGAACGGGTGGTGCCACCTCGCTCTAATCACCAGAAGATATTCAGCTGTTAAGCCTTATTATCTAATGAAAAGTTTTTAATAACTTTCACCGACTTGGTGAAAGTAGTTGCTAATATCAACTTTGAAATAGGTCAAGCCCTCGATCATTAGTACCGCTCAGCTGAACACCTTACGATGCTTACACCTGCGGCCTATCAAACAGATTATCTATCTGCGACCTTACTCCCTCTTGCGAGGGATGGGAAACCTCATCTTGGGGTCGGCTTCATACTTAGATGCTTTCAGCATTTATCCGATCCAAACTTGGCTACCCAGCAATGCCTCTGGCGAAACAACTGGCACACCATATGTTTGTTCCCCTGGATCCTCTCGTACTACAGAGAACTCCCCTCAAGTTTCCACGCGCCCATCACGGATAGAGACCGACCTGTCTCACGACGGTCTGAACCCAGCTCGCGTGCCGCTTTAACCGGCGAACAGCCGGACCCTTGGGACCTTCTCCAGCCCCAGGATGCGACGAGCCGACATCGAGGTGCCAAACCTTGCCGTCGATGTGAACTCTTGGGCAAGATAAGCCTGTTATCCCCGGGGTAGCTTTTATCCGTTAAGCTACGGCCCTTCCACGCGGTACCGTAGGATCACTTTGCCCGACTTTCGTCCCTGCTCGACTTGTAAGTCTCGCAGTCAAGCTCCCTTATGCCAATGCACTCTACGGGTGATTTCCATCCACCCTGAGGGAACCTTTGGGCGCCTCCGTTACATTTTGGGAGGCGACCGCCCCAGTCAAACTGCCCACCAGCCACTGTCCCACGGCTTGCTCCGAGGTTAGAGGCTAAGTTCAACAAGATTGGTATTTCAACGACGACTCCACAGGAGCTAGCGCTCCTGCTTCAAAGTCTCCCAACTATACTACACATGTTAAACCCAGACTCAATGACAAGTTACAGTAAAGCTCCACGGGGTCTTTTTGTCCTGTGATGGGAAACCCGCATCTTCACGGGTATTTCAATTTCGCCGAGTCCCTCGTTAAGACAGCGCCCAAGTTGTTACACCATTCGTGCGGGTCGGAACTTACCCGACAAGGGACTTCGCTACCTTAGGACCGTTATAGTTACGGCCGCCGTTCACTGGGGCTTTCGTTCGGGGCTTCGCTTGCGCTAACTCCTCCCATTAACCTTCCAGCACTGGGCAGGTATCAGCCTGTATACATCAGCTTACGCTTTGGCACAGACCTATGTTTTAGTTAAACAGTCACTTGGGCCCATTTATTGTAGCCCTTCAGAGAAGGGCACCCCTTATTCCAAAGTTACGGGGCTAGATTGCCGAGTTCCTTAACGAGGGTTATCTCGATCACCTTGGGACATTTATCCCAACCCACCTGAGTCGGTTTAGGTACGGGCGCTATGGTTTCAATGACAACGAGGCTTTTCTGGGCGGCATGGCGTTACTCGAATTGCCTTGAGTTTCCTCTCAACTTCCTCTCAACTTCAACTATATCCGAGGTGGATTTGCCTGCCCCGGCATCATCTCTGTTGAGCGACACTCCATGTCCAATGGGAATGCTCGAGTTAACCTCCCGCGTCCCCCCTTTGTCTCCACCACAGCGGTACAGGAATAATGACCTGTTGTCCATCGCCTACGCCTCGCGGCCTCGGCTTAGGCCCGACTAACCCTAAGCGGATTAACCTTGCTTAGGAAACCTCGGGTTTTCGGTGGATATGTTTCTCACACATCTTGCGCTACTCATGCCGACATTCTCACTTCTTAAAGCTCCACCAAACCTCACGATTTGACTTCGCTGCTAAAAGAACGCTCCCCTACCCATCTGCAAAGCAGATGCCGTAGCTTCGGTGACAGGCTTAAGCCCCGCTGGATTGTCGGCGCAGAATCACTCAACCAGTGAGCTGTTACGCACTCTTTGAAGGGTGGCTGCTTCTAAGCCAACCTCCTGGGTGTCTGTGCAATCCTACTTCCTTTACCACTTAGCCTGTTCTTAGGGACCTTAGCTGACGGTCTGGGCTGTTTCCCTCTCGACCACGGAGCTTAGCCCTCGCAGTCTCACTCCCGGACTAAAGTTAACGGCATTCGCAGTTTGACAGGAGTTGACAGGATACTCTCCCACCTATTCCAATCAGAGCTCTACCTCCGCAAACCATATCCGAGGCTGTACCTCAATACATTTCGGGGAGAACCAGCTATCCCCGGGTTCGTTTGGCATATCACCTCTATCCACAACTCATCCAATAGCTTTGCAACGCTAAACGGTTCGGGCCTCCACTTCGAGACTATCGAAGCTTCACCCTGGTCATGGATAGCTCACCCGGCTTCGGGTCTAATCCGTGCAACTATAATCGCCCTATTCAGACTTGCTTTCGCTTCGGCTCCGCGACTGCTATCGCTTAACCAGCTACACAGATTAACTCGTCGGCTCATTCTTCAATAGGCACGCCATCATCCGTATAAAACGGACTCTGACTGCTTGTTGGCACACGGTTTCAGGTCTATTTCACTCCCCTTTCGGGGTGCTTTTCACCTTTCCCTCACGGTACTTGTTCACTATCGGTCATCAAGGGTATTTAGCCTTACCGAGTGGTCTCGGCAGATTCCCACAGGGTTCTTCGTGCCCCGTGGTACTCAAGGACAGGGATGGAGCTTGCCTCTTTCGCTTACTGGACTATCACCATCTATGGTGGCTCTTTCCAGAGACCTTCTGCTAGAGTTGGGTTTGTAACTCCTTTATCCTGTAAGGACCTTCCCTGCCTTACTACCCCATAAGGGCTTACGCTCTTATGGTTTGGGCTGCTCCCGGTTCGTTCGCCACTACTAAGGGAATAGGTTTTCTTTTCCTCGGGGTACTGAGATGTTTCACTTCCCCCGCTTACCTCCACCTAGCCTATGTGTTGAGCTAGGGGTACACCGGTTTTACCGGTGTGAGTTGCCTCATTCGGGAATCCCCGGTTAAAGCTTGCTAGACAGCTTACCGAGGCTTATCGCAGTCTTGCCACGCCCTTCATCGGCCCTTGATGCCAAGGCATCCACCGTGTGCCTTGTTTTGCTTGACCTACTTCAAACTTGATATTAGCTTGTTTCTTATATATTCAATTGTTAATCGGATAAAGACATAAAGAAAGCGGCTTGGCGAAATTACCAAGCCACTGCTCGGTTTATAACCATAACAACCCTTATGTTTCTATCGTCTTCATAGCTGCCTTTTCACAAGGCAAAGGACATGATACCACCATGGATAGTTGTTGTCAAGCGCTCAGGAAATGAAAAATAGGAACAATGCCAAGATGTTTGAAGTTTTTTATAAAATATTTTAGAAAAGAAGGTTTGTATTGGATGAAGCTCCTGATATTGTCGAAAATGCTGTGGCATCGCGGTTCATATCGACATCGGCATAGTGGTTTGTGACAAAACGAGCACGCCGAAAATAGAATCAATCAGCGGCAAACATTCAAGCGAAATGCTGCCAAAAGACTATATTTCTTTCAGAGACAATCTCTGCAGAAAGCCCGAGGCGGTACTATTATCTTGTATTAGTCTATTTTCAACAACCTTTTTCTAAAACCACCAATCGGGGTGTTTGCGTCACCTATTGTTCCAGCTTCTAGTCAATCCAGTGCAATTCCTTCGCTTTAGGCTCGTGGTCGGAAGGTTGCAATGCCACCGATTCGAATCATTAAGCAGTTATTTGACTTTGCGGTGTCAACCATTGGTGGAGTGCCTGCACTATTGGTTCCAGCGTATTAACATCATAGCCGGCACTGATGACATGGATGTTATCCGGCAAATCAGCTAGACTCAAATGCCGAGTAGATTGCGGCAAAGTATGGGGAGTGGTAGGGGTGCCCTGCGCATTTGTCGTAGCCATATCTTGTAGCGATTCATCTTCGACCGCTGCCGAAGCGGCAACCTCATCCAATGGTTGATGTGATTTTTCCGCAGACGCTATTTCTGGTTTCGCAAGCGCTTCCGGCGGTATAGCCGCGCGTGAAATTACATAGCTTCCCAAACGCGG
>WRHS01000008.1 GCA_009783135.1 Dehalococcoidia bacterium | reverse complement strand
CTCGCTGGTGGTTGCCATACCTGCAGTATATCTGGGCATACCTTACCGGGTCAACGCAGCAGAGCTGCGAGGTATGGACCCGACGGGAATCAAATCAATTTTTGCTGGCAGGCGGCATATTAGCTGAAAACAGGTGTGTTATACTTACTGCATAAACTGAAATACTGGAAAATCAAAGTCAGGCGGAAAAGTCTATGAAAATTATAACGTCAAAAGAAATGCAGCAGCTTGAGGACAGGGCCGAAAGGAATGGCATTACATCCGATGCGCTCATGCAGAATGCCGGACGTGCCGTGGCACAGCAAATGCAGGGTGTCTTAGGCAGCGTAGCCGACAAAAAAATAGTGGTGCTAATTGGGCCGGGCAATAACGGTGGGGATGGGTTGGTTGCGGCTCACTATCTGAAACAATTTGGCGCTGACGTAACGCTTTACCTATGTGCCGAGCGTAAAGCAGATGACGAGAACCTAAGGCAGGCTTTGGACGCCGGGGTTTTGTGTATGGAGGCCACCACTGATGCTGAGCAGGAGGGCTTGGCGCAACTGCTACCCGGCTGTGATACGGTTTTGGACGCTATTTTTGGCACGGGACAAAGCCGCTATATCGGCGGTGTTTTCCTTGCCGTGCTTTCGGCTTTGAACAGAAATAAAAAGGTCAAACCGGCAATACAAATCGTGTCTGTTGATCTGCCATCCGGCCTAAATGGCGACAGCGGTGAGGCTGACCCCTGCACTCCTTTTGCGGATTATACAATCACGTTGGGTTATCCCAAGCGCGGTTTATTTGCCACGGTCGGTGCCTTACACGCAGGGAAGGTGCTTGTGGTCGATATCGGGATTCCTGCCGAGTTGACTAAAGGGCTGCCTTGCGAAAGCCTAACGGATGACGACATGCGTTCCCTTTTGCCTTCGCGTTCCCCTTATGCGCACAAGGGCACCTTTGGCAAGGTACTGGTACTGGCCGGCTCAGCGAATTATATCGGTGCTGCGTATCTTTGTTGCGGCGCGGCGTTGCGCGCAGGTGCCGGACTGGTGACGCTGGCAAGCGATAGGGCTACTCAGCCTGTTGTGGCGGGGCTATTGCCTGAGGCGACTTATTTCCATCTGCCTGAAGCATCCATGGGAGGGACCCATCCGGATAGCTACAAGGCACTCTTGGACGAGGCCGCAGGATATGACGTGTTTCTTGCAGGATGCGGTTTGGGGCTGAAGGAAAGCGCCAAGACATTGGCCCTTAAAACGATTTTCCGCCTGCCGCATGGCTATAAAACTGTGCTTGATGCCGATGTTCTCAACTATCTGGCAACAATCCCCAATTGGTGGGGGCGCCTGCCGGATGATGCCGTAATAACACCGCACCCAGGCGAGATGGCACGTCTATGCGGTCTGACCATCAATGAGGTACACGCAGATCGCTTTAATCTTGCCTTGCACAAAGCAGAGGAGTGGAATAAGACCATTGTATTAAAGGGCGCCAACAGTATCATTGCCTCACCGCATGGTGCTTTGCGCATCAATTGCTATGCCAATGCCGTGTTGTCGTCAGCTGGCACGGGAGACGTGCTGTCCGGTATCATCGCCGGATTGGTGGCGCAGGGATTATCTTTCTTTGATGCCGCTTGTCTTGGAGTCTTTTTACACTCAAAGGCCGCAGAGGCTCTATGTTCCGGACTGGGTGATGCCGGCATGCTAGCATCTGACCTGTTACCCGAGTTGCCCTTGGCAATAAAACATTTGAAAGAAACACCACAGTTCGTGGCGTAAGCAGGAGTTTAAAAATGCTGTTGGCTGTCGGTATTGGTAATACATCCATAAAACTGGGGCTTTTTGACGGCGACAAATTACATGCCGACTGGCATATAGCCACGGATATGCAGCGCCTGCCGGACGAGTATATCGTCACGCTTGATAGCCTGTTACGACAGGCCTCAGTCAGCCCGCATGACATAAGCGACGCCGCTATGTGGTGTACCGTGCCGGCACTCATCCATACCTTTGGCGACGTAATACGGAAATATTTAAAGTTCGAGCCTTTTATTGTGGCTGCCGGCATTAAAACTGGGGTGCGCATTCGCATGGATAATCCGCGTGAGGTGGGTGCAGACCGCATTGTTAATGCCGTGGCGGCGCATGCGCTGTATAAGGATAATGTCATCATTGTGGACATGGGAACGGCAACGACTTTTGATACGGTCTCCTGTGACGGAGAGTATTTGGGGGGTGCCATTGCCCCCGGCATTATGATGGCGGCAGAGGCCCTTTTTACACGCCCGGCACAGTTGTATAGAGTGCAGTTGTCAGCCCCCCAAAAGGCTATTGGCAGCAACACGATTGCTGCCATGCAGTCTGGCATCATTTTTGGCTATACGTCGCTTGTAGAGGGTATGGTGGCTCGTATTAAGCGTGAATTGGCAGGAAATGCCATCGTTGTCGCCACCGGCGGTTATTCTTCTCTTATCCTTGGCGAAACCAAGGTCATTGATGCTGTCAACCCCGATCTGTCGCTTATTGGTCTTAAAATGCTATACCAGCTGAACAAGAATTAGTGGAGGAAATATGCTGACGAATAAGACGGTGGTGCTGGGTATTACAGGCAGTATAGCAGCCTATAAGGCGGCTGAGTTGGCAAGCCGTCTTACCAAGGCAGGAGCAGCTGTGGAAACGGTGATGACCGAGGCGGCACAGAGGTTTATCACACCGCTCACGCTACGCTTCCTGACGCATAGACCGGTTGCATGTGATATGTGGGCTCCACCGGAAAACTTCAGCATCACACATGTTTCGCTGGCCCAGGCAGCCGATGTTTTAGTGGTCGCGCCAGCTACAGCAAACATTATCGCCAAAATGGCGCACGGTCTGGCTGATGACCTCCTTTCATCCATCGTGTTGGCTACCAAAGCACCTGTGATTGTAGCACCTGCCATGAACTGCAATATGTACGAAAATCCGATTACGCAGGGTAACTTGTCATGCCTTAAGGAACGGGGTTTTATTATTGTGGAGCCTGCCGTGGGGCATTTGGCCTGTAATGATATTGGCAAAGGCCGGCTGGCAGATGTTGACGATATCGTCGCTGCCATCAACACAATCCTTGGTCGTACGGATGATTTGCTTGGCAGGAAAGTGGTAATAACTGCCGGTGGAACGCGTGAGATGATTGACCCCGTGCGCTTCCTTGGCAACCGTTCATCCGGCAAGATGGGTTACGCCTTAGCGGAAGCGGCAAGGGATAGAGGGGCGGACGTAACGCTAATTTCCTCAGCGCAGTTGGAACCACCCCAGGGCATAAGCGTGACAAAAGTGGAAAATGCACATCAAATGCTGGAGGAGGTCAAGCAAGCTGTGCGTGATGCGGACGTTTTGGTTATGGCAGCCGCAGTTGCTGATTTCCGCCCGAAATTGACCTCACAAAACAAAATCAAAAAGGATGCGCCTGAATTAAGTATGGAACTGGAGCGCACACCGGATATTTTATCCGAGGTAGAAGGGGATTTTCTGCGCATAGGATTCGCTGCTGAAACAGAAAACCTTTTGCAAAATGCCAAGAAAAAACTTGCCGATAAAAGACTGGATTTGATTGTGGCAAATGACGTCACCACCCATGGTAGCGGTTTTGGCGCCGACACCAATAAAGTAACTCTTATCAGCCGTGACGGCGAAGAGCGCGATTTGCCTCTAACGTCAAAGCGCGCTGTAGCTGACAAGGTATGGGACTGTGTAGCGGAGTTTCCACATAAACCTACTCACCCGCTCACATCATTTCAAGACTGAAATCAAACACCTTAACCGAATGAGTTAGTGCACCTATCGAGATAATATGCACGCCCGTTTCAGCAACTTCTCTCAAATTTTGCAGTGTAATACCGCCCGATGCCTCAAAGCGCACGCGCCCTCTGTGCTTTGACACAACTGCTTGCATTTCATCAACGCTCATATTATCCAGCAGCACTATGTCAGCACCAGACGAGACTGCTTCCTCAGCCTGAGATAAGCTGTTTACCTCCACCTCAATTTCCAGCCCTCTGCGATTGCGTTTTTTAGCCTGCGAGACAATCTCCCCCAAACTTTGACCTGCATTCCGCAGCGCAGCAATATGGTTGTCTTTAATCAATATAGCGTCAGAAAGGTGCATCCGGTGGTTTTTTCCACCGCCACAGGATACGGCATACTTCTCCAGCAATCTCTGCCCGGCAGATGTTTTGCGCGTGTCGGCAATCTGCGCCTTTGTGCCTTTGATGCACTCCACATAAACGGCGGTGGCGCTAGCCACAGCGCTTAGGTGGCAAACGAAGTTCAGGGCAGTGCGCTCAGCGCGCAGGACAGAACGCGTATTGCCGCTGACCACAGCCACTTTATCTCCTGCCTTCAGCTTACTGCCATCCGTCTTGCGCACGTCAACTTTCAAGCTTGGATCCACACGCTGAAAAACAGTTGCGAAAACCCCTATGCCGCTTAGTACGCCATCAGCTTTGGACAGCAGTACAGCCTGGCTTTCCAAATGTGCCGGAATAACAAGCCTGCCGGTGGCGTCACTGCGGAATCTGTCCTCCGCCAGTGCCAGCCGTATAATAGCCTGTACTTCACGCTTTTGCAGCAGTTCGTCCGAGGTTTTCACATCACTCCTTTCTTATGACAATATGTCTATGCCAGGCTGGCTCCGTTTTGGGATAATCCGAGCGGTAGTGCGCCCCGCGGCTTTCCAGCCTCATAATAGCCGCCTCTGTCATTAGTCGTCCGGCAGTAACCAGATTCAACAGTTCCCAAGACAGCTGCTTCTGCGGCTTACCTAAACACTCCTGCCATCCTGCCAATATTGTTGCAGCGTGCATAAGCCCGTCTGCGTTGCGCACAATTCCAACATTATCCCACAGCAGTTGCTGCAGATCAGACAGGCGCGGCAACTCAGCTGCTGTGGCACTACTGCGATGCGGCATGGCAGCATGCAATCCATCATTCCAATCAAATGCCAAATCCGAAGAACTGCTTTTTAAGCTGCGCTGAATTATACGCTTGCCGAACACCAACACCTCCAGCAGTGAGTTTGAGGCTAATCTGTTGGCACCATGTACGCCGGTGCAGGCAGTCTCGCCGGCGGCAAAAAGCCCCGGAATACTGGTCTCACCGCATGCATTAACCCTAATTCCGCCAATCATGTAATGGGCCGCAGGGGATACGGGTATCATTTCCTTCAGTATATCTAGCTTATGTTCCAAACAATAGCGGTAAATCTGCGGGAAACGCGTAGCGACAACCTGAGATAGCAGGTGGGTAACATCCAGATACACGTGATCTGTGCCGCACCTCTGCATTTCACAAACTATACTGCGCGCCACAATATCACGTGGGGCCAGTTCTGCCTGAGGTGTATAGGAACTCATAAAAGCCTCTCCGCTTGCGTTGCGCAATATTCCACCTTCGCCACGCATAGCCTCAGAGATGAGAAATGTTTCCGCGCCCGGCATATGGAAGGCTGTGGGATGAAACTGGAAAAACTCCATATCCACAATGTCAGCCCCGGCGCGATATGCTAATGCAATGCCGTCGCCTGTGGCGACTTGCGGATTGGTGGTAAGCTTAAACATCTGCCCTGCCCCACCGGTGGCCAGTATTAGAAAACGACAACCAAATTGCTGTATGACACCGCTTTGTGTCTCAAGCGTCTCAAGCCCGCAAACCGCCCCTTCTTCCAGTAGAATTCTCGTTGCCAGACAATACTCCAGCAGGGGTATCTGCGCCTGCCTAATTTGGCGGCTGAGAGTGGTTTCTATCTGAGCACCGGTGGCGTCGCCTCCGGCATGCAGTATACGCGGCATGCTATGAGCCGCCTCACGCGTCAAGGCAATCTCTCCGTTGATCGTATCAAACGGGACGCCAAAACGTACTAGGTCTGCTATGCGCGCTTGGGCCTCTTGTGTCAGGATACGTACGGCTTCTTCGCGACATAATCCGGCACTTGCAGCGATGGTGTCCTCATAATGCAGTGTCGGAGAGTCATTGACTGAAATAGCAGCAGCGATGCCGCCTTGGGCAAGGCGCGTGTTGCAGTCCTCAATGCTGCCTTTGGTAACCAGCAACACACTGCCGTGCTCACGAGCCAGCAGGGCGCTGTACAGCCCGGCAATACCACTGCCAACGATGACGTAATCGTAGGTCCTTTTGGGCTGCTTCATTTATGTAAGACTATTTATTATCTTCAAACTGTTTTTGGGCTACCGCCATACGCGCCATGCGAAAAGATGCGCCTGATTCCACTTTAATGACAAGCGTGTCATCATCGGCACCAATCACCTCGCCGTATATGCCAGACCACGTAATAACGCGGTCGCCAATTTTAATATTGGCTGCCAGTTGAGCCTGATCCTGTTGACGTTTGCGCTGCGGGCGCACCATCATAAAATAAAAGCCGGCGAACATGACGACCAAAAAGCCCACCATAATCCATGTGGTTGTATCCATTTACCCTCCTGAAAACCGCTCGGGCATTTGCTACACGCACTATATGTAGACAAATTCGTCGGTAGAACTATCAGTTTAGCACGTTGTTGAAAGGACTGCCAATTTATTTACGAGGCTAATATGCTGCATTTGAGTTTTCTATCTTTCCCATTCTGCTATCCATAAAGGGAAAGGCGGCTCTCTCCGCCCTTTCCTAATACACTACAGTTCGCACTTAACGGTGGCGAAGCACCTTTATGTTATTATTTTTCCGAATTGGTTATACTTAGAGTGCTATATCAGCTTTTGGCCTGAAGTTAGATTCAAAAGTCCACACATTGGCTGTGCCGTTTGATAGGCAAAACACCGAAAACATATCAAAAAAATCATCCTCTGTTTTGCAGTTGGCTTTCCAGCCTTGCATAAACACACGTGTAGGATGGCTGGCAATCTCCTCTTTAATGGCACGACTGCTTATCATTTCCAATTTTCCGCGAATGCGCACCTGAATAAGCTTCATACTATAAAGGGTGTTTGAGATAAGCACCAAATAAAGTATGAGCAACCGGTTCGTTTGCGGTACACTCGTCCAGTTGCCAAAAAGGAGACGCGAGAGTTACCGGATTATATCACAGCCGGCTATCTGAGGCATTTCAAACCGAATACACGGCGATTATCATGGAGCCTAAGTCCGAACTACTACCCAACTCCAAAATAGCATCGTAGGGCGAGTTAATATTTCAACCTTTCAACTTCAACCAAGTTGAGCACATCGTCTTTGGCAGCTTGGGAGACGGCATAATCACTGAGGCGCCGTTTGGTAAAGATGTAAACATGGCTGTCCTCGTATTCGTTTATTTGCGACACGGCATGTTGTAGCCTAGTAAGTTCTGTCTTGGTGCAGCTTTCGAGGGGGCTCTGAAACACCTTGATAAAGAGAACCCTTTGCTTATGACGGGCTATAGCGTCAAAGAAATACTGAAATCTGCCATCTTTAACAACTCTGGGTGAGTACGTTATTCCGTTTAGGGAGCGGAATGTCATTTTCAATTTGTCTTGGAAGATGGCATCCATCCACTTAAATGCCTTGCGCAAATGGAATCTGTGGATTTCAGTTTCTGAAATGTTTTCTATGACTTGGCTCATCAATTGCTCGTCTTGAAGCTGGATAGCACTTCTGTTTGGGAAGATGTATTTGTGCCAAAGCAGGTAATAGCTGTTGGCAATACGATAGACAGACTTTTCCATGCCGTTTTTTCCAGCTACTTTCTCCTTTGTAACAAAGCCATTGTCTATAAGCCCTGCCAGATAGTTATCACACTTGTTGAGTGTGAAGCCGGTGAACTTGCCAATCTGCCCAACTCTAATATTGCCGTTTGCCATGGCACAGAGAATGTGGTGGTAGTTCTCAGGTCTGCGGAAACACTTGAGCATCAGTATAGGCATGAGTTTGATAAAGGCAGATTCAGGATTAAGCCACTTGCGTAGATTGCTCTCAAAGCCAAGTTGAACATCGTAGCTTTGAAGTAGTTTGGGTATGCCACCGCTTAGGGCGCATAGTCCTAGAAGAGCCGCCTTAGATAATGCCGGATATAGCTTCTTAACTTCAGGTATGGAGAAATAATCAAGGTTTGTTTCGACATACGTATCAGCAAGACCGCTTATTTCATCCGTTGATTGAGTAATAAGCACCACGAATGGTCTTGTGTGAATATCCGTGAGCATGTTTGCGTAGAAAGCTTCTTGAAAATGCTTATTGCCAGCTATAAAACCCACATCATCCAGTAATATGAATTTGTACTCGTTTGATAGCGCCTTAAAAGCATCTGCCCAGCATGATACGCTTACACCGCATTTGGAACTGACGCTTTCAGCAAGTAGCTTTTCGGCAAGTTCGCTTTGAAAAGCGGCAAACGAGAAGTAAAAGAACTTCTTGCCCTTGAAGTAGTTCAAAAGAAAAGTCGTCTTACCGCACCCAACAGAACCGCTAACAACACATACAGTTTTCAAGTCGCTGAAGTCATCTTGGTTGCGCTGGAAGTTTTCCAACACTCTCCACAATGGCTCATTAGCTTGCGTTCTTTTGATAAGCGTGTCTGACAATGTTTGTATCCTCATAACATACAATGATGCAAAAGATTATCGCACGGCTGATGTGTCATTTCAATTGCTGCTAAATGAAAACTATATGCCGTAAAGAAATCTTAATAATTGCGAGGGGTAAATTGTTTGTGAGAGGAGATACATGGATAGCAAAAGAGTAAAAGCACAACCCAAAGGTTTTATGCGTAAGCGCATAGGTTCCACAGTCTACGACGTAAATCTTTGCTTCAGCCATGAAGCCAAGGAGTTATTACAGGATAAACTCTTGAGACTGGCAATAAACGACTTGAATATGAATTTGACTGATGTTAGGATGGACATACCGCAAACGAACCGGTTGCCTGAGAGGAGCATTTGTTCATGAACAGGCAACCCACTTCCAAAGTAACGGCATTGTATTCCAGGCTTTCGCGTGATGACGAATTTTCTGGTGAGAGTAACTCCATCACCAACCAAAAGACAATGCTGGAAAGCTACGCCAAAGCACACGGCTTTAGCAACATCTGCCATTACAGCGACGATGGTTATTCCGGTACCAATTGGGAACGTCCCGACTGGAAGCGCTTAATCAGCGATATTGAGAATGGTTTAGTTGGTGCGGTACTGTGCAAAGACATGTCCAGAATAGGCAGGGACTATCTTCAGGTAGGCTTCTACACTGAAATGATGTTCAAGGAGCATAACATACGTTTTATTGCCATTAGCAATAATATCGACAGCGACAATCAGGATAGTGCCGAATTCGCCCCTTTTCTGAATATCATGAGTGAGTGGTATGCACGTGATACGTCCAGAAAGATTAAGGCGGCAGCACAAATCAAAGGCAACAGCGGCAAACATATAACCAATGCACCCATCTACGGATATAAACGCTCGCCGGAAGATAAAAATCAGTGGCTCATAGATGAGGAAGCAGCTTCGATTGTGCGCCGTATGTTTAACATGGTGTTAAACGGCAGTGGGGCGCATATGATTGCCAAAACATTTCATGCCGAACGTATTGAGAGACCTTCTTTCTACTTTGTTAAAAACAATAAGGAAGGAGCAAACTCAAAAAGGCATAATGCATTGACTCCGTATGCTTGGAGCATCAAATCAGTAACAACTATGCTCAAAAAGCTCGAATATGCCGGTCATACAGTCAACTTCAGAAGCAGCAGATACTCCTACAAAATCAAGAAGTCTAAACGCAATCCCAAAGAAGAATGGAAAATCTTCCCTAATACACATGAGGCGATTGTAGACCAGGAGACCTTTGATACTGTCCAAAAACTGTTGGGAACTCCGCGGCGCTATGACAGCACAGGGAAAGCCAATCCGCTTACAGGATTACTATTCTGTGCCGACTGTGGAGCCAAGATGTTTAACAGGCGCAGTTCAGTGGAGTGCAAGGATGCACAGCACGATGGCAAAGTGTATCGCAAAAAGAATTTGGACGTCTATGAATGTTCCACATATAAACTAGCCGGAGTTCACTTTCTACAAGCCTGCTCCAGCCACTATATTCGCACTGATGCCGTAAACGAGCTTGTGCTTGATGCCATACGCCAAATAAGCAAGTACGTCAAAACAAACGAAACCGAGTTCATAGAACGCATTAGAGCCGAATCTGCTATACGCCATACTGCAAAAGCCAAAGCATCAAAGAGGCAGTTCACACAAAACGAATGTCGTATTGACGAACTGGATACGCTGTTTCAAAAAGTTTACGAAGATAACGCATCAGGCAAATTGTCAGATGAACGTTTCAAGCAGTTATCAGGCGTTTATGAGAAAGAGCAGGCGGAACTAAGAGAGCAAAACACTATTCTTCAAAATGAACTGGAGGCTTTTGAAGCTGACAGTGATAACGTAAGCCGCTTTTTAGAACTAATCAAGCGTTACACTACTTTTGATGAAATCAGCACTCCCATGCTGAACGAGTTCATTCAAAAAATCCTTGTGCACGCACCTGACAGAACGAGTGGGTTTCGGGTGGTAAAGGTGGATATTTGGTTTAACTTCATCGGGAACTTCGAATTGCCGAAAGAAGAGCATACCCCTGAGGAAATTGAGGCAGAAACCAAATATCTGCAAAAATGCCTCAAGCAGCGAGAGTCCAATCGGCGCTACAGAGAAAAGAAAAGAGCAAAAGAACTCTTGGAGCAAGCGCTGGCAACAGCGGCATAGAAAACAGTTGATGTTTTCCCATTTACCCCGGGCAGATTCATGCCCGGGGTATTTCTATTTCTAGGAGGTGAATTATTCATGCAAAAACTAAAACGCAATATCAATATCGGCTTTAGAGTGAACCAACAGGAACAAGACCTCATACGTAGCCGTATGAGCCAGTGTGGTTTTCGTAATATGAGAGCCTATTTGCTCAAGATGGCACTAAACGGATACGTCATCAATGTCGACTTGACCGATGTAAGAGAGTGTTCGCGCTTACTACGCATTATTAGTAACAACCTAAACCAAATTGCCAAAAGGGTAAATGAGGGTGGCAGCGCAAATCTTGCTGATATACAGTTCAAACTGGACGAAGTACGCGAGCAACAAGGGCATATTCTCAATGGCATAACCAAAGTGCTGCGGGAGGTCTGATGGCAACAACATGGCTCAAAGCCTTACACAGCGGTGGCAACCCGATTGAATATGTGCTTAATACAAAGAAAACCAGAGGCTCTGAACTCATCGACAGTTACGAATGCGACTCCTTCACAGCACAATCGGAGTTTTTATTATCCAAAGAACTGTACGCGAAAATCACAGGTCGGGACCAAGGCAAACATGCCGTAATGGCTTACCATATGCGTATGAGTTTTAAGCCGGATGAAGTTTCTGCTGAGCAGGCGTTGGAACTAGGCAAAGAACTGGCTTTACGCTGGACAAAGGGTAAACACCAGTATGTTGTAGCTTCCCACACCAACACAAAGAACCCACATGCTCACATCATTTTCAATTCAGTCAATCTGAGTTGCGAGAGAAAGTTTAATGACTTTAAACGCTCTGCCATCGCACTCCGCAGAGTGAGCGACCAACTTTGCCTTGAACGCGGCTTGTCTATTATTGAAAACCCGGCATTATCCAAAGGCTACAATCGTGATGAGTATCTTGGGCAAAGGAAGCCCCCGACTGCGAGAGAAAAGTTGAAAGGATTGATTGATAAAGCCATAACTGAAAGCCATGACTTCAATGCTTTTATTGCTGCATTGGAAGCAGCCGGTGTTGATGTAAAACGAGGCAAGCAGTTGGCTTTTAAGTTGCCGGATAGCAGGAAGTTTTGTCGCTTGGATACACTTGGAAACGATTACTCCATGGACGCCATCAATGAGAGGCTCGCCGGCAAGCAAAACCTGCTGTTTGAAATCCAAGACAAAATACAGCAATGCTATCGGGAAACCCCAAGTTCTGACCTGAAAGAAATATCAAAAACACTGCTGTTTTTGAAAGAGCATAGCATTACAAAACGCGAACTTCTTGCCCATAAAGCAAAGGCGGCAACAACTCTTTTTCACGAGCACAATGCAAGACGCAAGACAATCGAAACTAGATTGGGGGAGATTGAATTCTTGCAGAAACAGAACGCTGTTTACACCAAAACCAAAGAGGTTTTCAAACAGTATCGAGATGGCGGATTTAACAAGAAGTTTTATTCAGTTCACCAACTGGAAATTGAAGCTCATCGTGATGCAAAAAGGGCGTTTCTTTCCCTTGGATTCAAGAGGCTTCCGTCAGTGGATTCACTGCGAAATGAGCACCATTTACTTGATGCCGAGATGAAAGTTTTAAGCCGTGGATTTAGGTCTGAGCGTGATGAAATGATTGCACTTCTCAGAGCCAAAGATACAACGGACAGGTTCCTGTCTGACCCGGTACAGCGCCATTCCAAAACTCACGAACTTGAGGCTCGCTGATAGTCAATTTAACCTCAGTTTTCTATCGGGGGCTTGGGGGCGATTAGCCACCAACAAGCTGGGATGTGCGCGCACATCCCCCTGCTTGCGGATTAGTGATGACGGTTGATTGTGTGCTATTTAAAAATGTTTTCTATTGGAGAGGAAAACACGTAAGACATCACTTTAATGCCATATATGCTATACAATTCATCTGTCTCAATTACTTTACGCCCTGAGTTATTACCTTGAGCAATAACCTTAAACACATAGAAGTTTGGTTCGTTGCGCTCAATTGCCCCCATATAGTACTCTGGGCTACCTAAAGAAAAGTATACCTGGTTTTCACCATCAACTTTTAATGCTGCCCCGAATGGTGCCGTTTTATCACTTGATAAATATGATTTCCATTTGAGGTATTTGCCTTGTCCGCCCCAACTTGTAGCAACACCATCAAATTCGCATATTACGGAATCTTCTACGACTACTCTTTCGCCATGGATTTCATATTCTATATGAAAAGGAAATTCGCCAAAAGTGATTTCAGGAAGTGGTGGATCTGGTTGTGAACAAGAATACATATAACGACCAAATGCAAGATATAACATTGGAGCCGCTATGAACAACACGAATCCTGCAACAATAATTATAGCTTTTACGTTCATCAGTAACCGCCTTTTTGCAAACCAGAAATTACTGTGTCTAAGCTATGGTTGCTAGCTAAATGGAATAGAGGATTAATATAGTTATAAGGGTTAATCCACCCCCACCTTGAAGGCTTGTTTAAATAATTTACTTTTCCAATAAGGGGCTCTCCAAAAAGTAAGTTTAAAGGATCCCCCCAAACTACATAATGTGTCATGGTTTTGGAGTAAAAATAAGCATCGAATACCAAGCCATACGCGCCTATATTTGGAACCATAGGATTAAAGGTAATGCAGTTTCTGCCGGTTGCTATTGCACAGAGAATAGCCTCAGCACCGCCCTTTGAATGCCCGACCATTGTTATCGCATATTTACTCCACGTGTCAACGAATCCTCTTGCTGAAGATATTGCATTTGACATATCAGAAGAAAATCCAAAAGGTTGTTGAATATCATTTTTTATATCGTCGCCATTTTTGGTTCCTCTGAAGACGAGAGCAAATTCTAAAGGGTCTCCTGTACCTGCATCCAGCAGGGCATAGGCAGCCATTTTAACCCCAATATTATCAGTGTCAGAGTTCAATATTTCCCATAGAAACCATCCTGAACTACTTCCGTTGCTATCTAGTACTGGCAATCGCAAATCTTTATCAGCTCTCGCTCCAGAAATATGTTGAGCTAGAAGAGCCGCTTGCAACGCAGTAATTGTAGGAGTAGTGTTGAAAATGATGTTTTTATTAGCTTGAGCGCTGTCTTCAACAACGGCTGTACCTGAAGAAGTTGTTTCTTCTATTATCTTTACAATTTCTTCAATTGGAATATCAACAATACTAATTGGTGCTTGTGCTCTTCCATAACCCATTGCACTATTAATTAAGTTAGAGAAGAACGCATCGTAGGCATTTATCGTAGGGCTATTGTTTGAATAAGTGTATCTGTTAAGAGAAGGCATTGCGATACCTTCAGCGAGGAAGGTTCCTGTTTCTGGCGCGTAATAACTACCTCCGAAGTAGTAATTGCCAGTTTCTTTGTCGAAGTATTCACCACAGTATCTGAACGGATTGTTATCGGCAGGATTAATGTTCTTCTCAACACCAAAGGCATCATATTCATAGGTCTTGGTTACTGTTCCGCCCGAATTAGTTAGCTGGGCAACATCTCCATGAGCATTGTGGATATAGTAAGTTCTGGCACCGCTGATATCCGATGCTAGAAGACTTAAACCACGCAGATATTTTGCAGTAACAACATTGCTGCCGTTCATCTCAAGCGATATATTGCCTCCGTCCCAAACATGTTTGGTAGTGGTTCCTCCAGTGGTCTTAGAAGCACGTAATCCGGCAGAGTTGTAGGTGTATGTAGTTGTGGTTCCGCCGATATTTGCTGAAATCAGTTGGTTCAATCCGTTATAGGAAAAGGTGTTAATTTGAAGCGGAGTGGATTTGGAAAGCTGGTTGCCATTGAAATCATAAGAATAAGAAGTGGTAACTCCGCCTTTTGTTTCTGTGAGTAAGCGGTTGTTGAGGTCATAAGTGTAGCTTGTTGTAAAGTTCTGTGCACCTGAGGCGACCATGGTGGCGCGGTTATGTGCCACAGTGTAGGTGTAGGCATAACTTTGAATTACGCTACCTGATACAACTTCACCCTCATATACCAAACGCCCAAGCCCATCGTAAGTGTATACAGTAGTCTTTCCTGTATGATCAGTCTTGGAGTGTTGGTTTCCATCTAAGTTGTAAGTGTAGCTGTAGCTGGATATAGCAGAATAAATGTTCCAGTTGGCTACACTGGTTACAAGGTTAGCTGCGTTGTAGGTGTATGTTTCTGACGTGCCGTTGGCATAAGCTACATATGATAAGTTTCCATTGATGTCGTAGCCATAACTTGCAACGAGTACATTGTTTTCTTTAACTGTTTCCAGTCTGTTGAAGTAGTCGTAGGTGTATGTTGTGCTTAGCTGAGTGGTGCCGTTTACTGACAGGGTATAGCCAAGTCGGTTATCGGCAATATCATAAGTATAAGTCTTGGCGACATTGTTAGGCTCACTAATGCCAGTTATTCTGCCGAGTTCATCGTAAGTATAAGTTGTTTCGCCGGCTCCGTTGGTTTCAGTTTTAATCGCTCCAGTTAGAGCATAGGTGTAGCTCTGCACAATGCTGCCAGAGTTGATATTGATTATAGTAACTCTGCCGAGCCCATCATAAGTATATGTTGTAACCCAACTGTTTCGGTCAACGGAGAGGGTTAGATTACCATTTGTGTCGTAGGTGTATGTTTCATTCTTATTCAAGGCATCCTTAATATTGGTCAGCCTACCCATGTGGTCGTATGTGTAAGTAGTAGTTTCTGTACCATTGCCGGTGACCATAGTAAGTTGCTGCCCTGCAGCATTGTAGGAATAGGTAGTGTAATAAGACGTTATTCCGTCATACTGAGTAATCTTTGTGAGCCAATTGCGGACGTGATACTGATATTCCACTGTAGAGTAGGTGAGGCCATATAAGTCGTTGGTAGTCTGCTGCTTTGTTAGATTGCCATTCCCATCATAGAAATATCTCGTTTCAGAGTATTCTGTTATGCTGGGAGTAAATACTTCCCAAGTGCGCTCAAAGAGTGTGAACTCTTGAATAAGTCTTCCTAAGTCATCGTAAACATAAGTTGTCGAATATGGCGTGGGATAGTACGAGGCAAAATCGTTGTTGGCATAATCTGTGGCACCAACCAATCTGCCCAACGCATCATATTCAAAAGTGGCGTAATCCCCGCCCACGTTGTATTGCGTAACCACTCTGCCAGCATAATCGTACTCATACATGGCGGAGTAGGATAAACCTTTTTGCACTGCTATGGCTGACTTTTCAGTTAGCAGGTTGCCCATATAGTCATATATGAAATAGTCAAAGTATTCTGTGCTGTTTAGTGTACGAGATTGTTTTTCCAATAAACCTGACTTATTGAGATAAGCTGAAGTAACTATGGACGGTGCGTAGCCGTCTCCTACGATGGTATGAGTCGTTTTTTGGTACTTCTCACTTAGTGGTGATTCTTGAAATGCGTCATCGTAGGTGTATGTTTCCGATGCAATGATGAAGTTACTCTTGTCTCTGGTTTCTTGAGTTAAGACACGGTCAAAATAGTCGTAGGTGTAGGTTGTTTGCGCACTCTTTGTGCTGTTATTGTGGTTGTTTGTGGTGGACAGGCGCATTTTGGCATCATATGTGTCGGTAATGAGGTCTTGCCCAGTTTGAACATCATACACTCTTAATAGGTTACCGAAGCCATCAAAATAAGATTTCAGCTGATAACCCAACTCATCTGTCGTGGTGAGAATATTGAGGGTATCGTTATAAGCTGTGGCAACGTACGAATAATCCGGGTTGGTAACTTGGGTAACGCGCCCCAGTAAATCGTACTGATAACTCGTTGTATTGCCTCTGGCATCTGTAGAGGAAGTAAGTCGGCTCATAATGTTGTAGCTAAAACTCTGTCTTAGTGTTCCATTGGAATAACCCGGAGTACTAGTAACATATGTCCCGTCAGCATTTCGGATGCCGGAGTTGGTAATGCCTGTCAGATTGCCGTAACTGTCGTAGGTATAGCTTGTTTCTACATAGCCTCCATAAACTGTTTTGTAATTATATTGTGAGGTTAATTCGCCCTTTGAGTTGTAAAAGAACTGCGTTTGGGTTTGTATTGCACCGTTGACTCTTATATCAATCATACTGACAGATTTATTGTCAGGAGTCAGAGTAAAATAATTCATTATGACAGTAGAAGCATTCTGGCTATAGGTCATGCTTGTGAGCAGACTGTGACTGCTGTTGTAAGTATACGTGGTCGTATGACCTGCGGCATCAGTTGAGGTTAGAATATTGCCTTTTGTGTCATATGTGTATGACAGTGTAGTAGTCATGGGAGTAGGGCTGCTTAAATTGTATACCTGCGAGATAACGCTTGTTGGCAATTTGTCTGAATTGTAAACGTAGGTTGTGGAAGCTACCGTGTTGCCATTGTATTTGATTGTTTCACCGCTTAGTAGATGGGAATTGTCGAAATCATAAGTGGTAGTTAGTGTGCCCCCGACGAAACTGCCGTCGGTTACAACAGTTTGGTATGGCGGAAGTGGCCATGTGCCGTACCATCCGTCATATCCGCCACTGTGGACGTTGGGGTTGCTGTAAGCGTATGTCTTGGTGTTGTAATAGATGTTTCCCACCAGAGGATCCCACAGCACATCTCGTCTCTGTATTACCCTATAGAACTCACGAAAGCCAGTTAATCCAAATGTTTGGGTTGCTGCCCCATAGGAAAAGACTTTACTCGCTGCCGTAGGATAAATCACTTCGCTGAGCAAAGCCCATGAGTTTGATGCGAAAAAAGTATAAGCAAGGTCATCGTTTTCTTGCGAGTTGAACCTTGTTGAATGCATTATATAGTTGAATTTGGTTTGGTTGCCCAACTGGTCGGTAACTTTTTTGAGGATATGGTGTTGTCCGGGATATCCAAGAATCAATTCCATGCTGATGGTGGCGTAGCTTGAGTCAGGTGCTGTTACTTTTACGTCCCAACCTTTTGCTGTCGGAGTATAGGTAAAGTAAATGTTACGACTGCCTGTATCAATAATTTGGCTCAAAACATTAGAGCTGTTGAATGTGGCATACCTGTATGTGATTGTATTACCGTATCTGTCTCTTTGGGCTAAAAGTAATCCGCCATTGTTAAAGTAGGTTTTATCCCCATTTTTGAATTCCAAGACATAGGATGATGTGTATTGTCCGTTGTAGTAAGAAGAATCGCTTTTGAGAATAAAATCTTGGAGAGTATGGTTGTTGAGAGCATAAATACCGCCTGACAAACTGCCTATTGTATATGCCCGACCATCTCCCATATGCAGAATTTTATCGCTAGTGGTTGATTCAATGTATGGCAGATTCCAGCTCCACCCAACTCCTAAAGCATTTCTTTCATCTTTGTCAGTTGTATAGTTGTAGTAGCCTCCACCATAGGAAAAGTACATTGCATAGCTGCTATCAAACCATGCTTCGTAGTAAATGCCGTCCTCAACCCAAGAATCCAGCATGTAATAGTCCATGAAAAACATCGGGTCGTACCAATTATCAAATATTTCAAAACCATAAATGACATCGTAGGCATTGCCGCTCATAAAGAAAGTGATTTCATAAGGAACGTAATATACTTCCCAATAATCACAGTATTCCGAATTTTCTTCATATAAATCGGCTTCGGCTGAGTTATAAACCAAAGCGAGATACAAATTAAAGCCGTTCACACCGGGGATTTTCAAAACGTCATAGGAATAAGTCAGATTGCCGGTATTAACGCCAACACTCTCATTTGAACCATTACTTACGGAAAAAGGAGGGATTAGGTCTCCTGAACCAACCGAAGCTATACTTGAGGATGAGGAGGACGATGACGATGAAGAGCTACTTGTGCTGCCTTTGCTACTGAAACCATCAAGGCTCATAGCACCTTTATCTTGAATCAGGCGTTCGACATCTATTTCCAGTTCAAGTGTGGATTTAACAGTTTCAATGCTCACACCGCGCAAAAGCATGTCTTTGGCAGATTGGCACTCTTTGACATCGCTGCCGTACGTATAGAGATACAACTCAAAAACCAGTTCGTTTCTTTCTTGGTCATCGGAATACAGTTTTACCAGTTTTTCAGCTTCAGAAAGACTGAATGTGCCATAACGCATAGCAAGATTGATTTTAAGAGTATCCGCTACTGTCATGCCCTTGGATGAAAGCTCCTTGATTTGCTCAGGGCTTAGATTGCCAAAGAATTTACTTATCTTGTCCCATTCGGCAAGGCTCACTTTACTCATGAGAACATTGCTATCCAATAACCTTGCAAGGACTACTTCAGATGAGGGGTTATTCAGCGGCTCATCTTGTGCACGGCGAGCCAGCTCTTCTTCTGTTGGAGGCGCGTTAATTCCGAAGAAATCGCGTAGAATTGCTTTCTCTTCGTCTGTAAAATTGGCATAATCCTGCAAATTACGCAGGAGATTGATGACTTCTTCACTGTATGGTGTAGTCCAGTTTGAAGCTTGCTTTTGTGCTGCTTCGACTGCTTTCTGTTGGGTCAATACTGCGGTAAGAGAACTTCCGGCAAAAAGGAAAACCGCTAGTAACGCTACAGTGAAAACTTTTGTGAAAGTGGATTTGAACGAGGTGCTGTGTTTCATGCGAACGCCTCCTTGGAACCATATTACTCACATTGGCAGGAGATTGCGACCTTGTGAGTTGTGCCAATTCTAGCACTAGAGAAAAAATTACGTCAATATTTTTGTATCAAAAGGTGGTAATATTTCTGTAAATTCTTTGTAAAATTTTGTTTGGCTATCTAAACTCACAAAACATTGGCTTGTTGCTACGTCGATATTTGAAATCTAAAGTACCCTTGACATTCTTAACCTTATTCGGAGCCGATATTCTTGTGTTTTCGCGGTACTAGATGATAATCTTTAATGCGCTATGGAATACGCGAAGGCAATTGACGTACTGAAAAGCTTGGCTGAGAAGCCGGACACCAATGCGGATGAGAAAGAAGCTATTTCTACCGCTGTTGGTGTCTTAAGCTTGGGTGCCATGGCGCTGAGCCGTGTGAAAGAAAAGAAAGCCAAGCGCGAACAATCCATGGAGTGGTAATTGACATAAACGCAAACTACGATGAACATTACTTTTAAGCGCACCGTGACCAAAATGGAGTTTTTCATGCTTAGTTTGAAAAACCCCAAGTTGTGGCGCTATTTAATTATTAGCGTACTTTCCTTCGTGCTGGCATTCCTGCTTATGCACAAAACTCTTTCAGATTCCCTCAAAACGTTGCAGAACATCGGTTGTGTTTTGGTTTTTGTAATAGGGATTGTCGCTTTGGTTTTTGCTTTACGCATATTACTTACCATTGTATTGTGGCTTACATTGAAACGCTTTAACGCTCTTTTTGCGCCACAGCTCTTTACTTTCACCAAAGAGGGCATGAAAATAGAGAATGCATATGGCGGTTCTGTAGCTAAAGCATGGAAAGAGTTTAGCGGATGGAAAAGGACAAGAAGTGGCTATATTCTGAGACTATTCCCATCCGGAGTCATTACCATAAAACGACGTGATATTGCGACTGAGAAAGTCGTTAGATTTGAGGCGTTACTAGAGGACAATCTCGGCAGGTGAAGGTATACGTGATTTATGTCTGAGAACAATGAAAAATACAACGCCAGCAAGGCTTGCAACACGGAAAAAGATAGCGTATCTGTTTCGGAGAACCTCAATTGCTTGTCGGGTGTCACAAGTCACAGACGCATTTACGATATTACACAGGTAATATGCCCCGAAATGCCGCTTTGGCCGGGAGATGCGCCTGTTGCGTTGAAAACAAACTATCAAGATGGTGTAAGCCTTACAAGCATTTCAATGAGTGCGCACTGCGGCACGCATGTTGATGCCCCATGCCACGTAATCTCCGGCGGTGTGGGCGTCTCAGGTCTAAATTTGCAGCAAATGTACGGTAAGGCAAGGGTATGCGACATGGGTGGTGTTGGTGTTGTCGATTCTGCTGCCTTATCCAAGCATGAAATTGCAGGTGTAAAGCGTTTGCTCATTAAGACATCCAATTCTGAATTGCTGTCAAAATTTGGTTTTAGCACGAAATATGTGTATTTAGCCGAAGATGCGGCGCGCTTTCTGCTGCATATAGGTATTAAACTGCTGGCAGTGGATTATCTGTCAGTGGACGCTTACGATAGTACAGATTATGCCGTGCATCGCCTGCTGCTTGAGGCAGGAGTTATTATTGTTGAGGGAGTAAACTTGTCTGGTGTACCTCCTGCCGATTATGAAATGGTTTGTCTTCCGCTTAGGATTGCAACCGATGGAGCGCCTGCCAGAGTAATTTTGAGGTCTTTATGAAACAATTGACGTATCGCGTGGTGCCTGCCGTACTTACCGACAAAACGGAGCATTTGGAACGTATGCTGCGCCAGTCTGAATTTTTCACTGACTGGGTTCAGGTTGACATAATGGATGGGCTGTTTGTACCGTCACGAAGTATCTCGGTGGCCGAAATAGCAGCTACCAAAACGGGTATTTCATGGGAGGCGCACCTTATGGTGCAAAAGCCCATGGAATACATTGATAGTCTTGCTGCTGCAGGCGCCAAACGTGTTTTGGTACACTACGAGGCTGTGAAAGAGGAAGCTCAAAACATCGCAGGGCGTATCACCGCTACGGGAATGGATGCCGGTTTGGTGCTCAATCCTGAAACGCAAATAAGTGTGCTGAGCGATGGATTGCTTGCCCAGTTGGACAGTGTGTTGTTCATGGCGGTGCATCCCGGCTATTATGGAGCCAAGTTTATCCCCGAAGTGCTTGATAAAATCAACTCATTTCGCAGATTTTATCCCGATATGAATGTGGGAATTGACGGCGGAGTGAAACCGGATAATATTGCAAAAATTGCGCTTAGCGGTGCCAATGAAATTTGTGTTGGTAGCGCCGTCTTCGCTCAGGAGGACCCTGCTGCCGCCTATCATAAGCTGACTGAACTTGCGGGGTTTGCCGGCAGGCCGTAACGCCGGTGATTGCACATAATAAACAGCACTTAGCTTCGTTTAGATGAAATGCGAGATAGCGCAGACGAGAACCTGTATGGCGGACGTGCTGCAAAAAATCACTTTATGGCGGCGAATGTTATCATTAACAGCACCACAACAAGCCACACAGGGAATGCTTTTTCCAGAACAAACTTTGCATAGCGTCTTATTGCCGAGTTCCTGGCTTTCACGACATAACAATATATGAAACTTGCGAGCAGCAATGCCGTGAAAATAAGAAATATTACAATCAAAACAGTCATTTTCTAGTTGGCTCCTTGGATAAAATCCTCCTGGCAATGACAAAAACGCACGAACGCATAACCTAGCATATGTTTAGCAGCATTCTCGCGGCTTGAACGACTTTAGTGGCATTAATGCCGAACTGCTCATATAGCACGTTGCTTGGGGCAGATGCACCGAAGTGATTTATTCCTATGTTTGCCCCCGCATCACCTGTATAGCGGCTCCAGCCAAATGTCAGCCCTGCCTCAATGGAGATACGTGCTTTTACATCCGGCGGTAATACTGAGGACTTATACTCCGAGCTTTGCGCCTCGAAAAGCTCCCATGAGGGCATGGATACCACCCTTGCTGCAACACTGCTCTCTTTGAGTTTTCTGGCGGCTTCCAGCGCGATATGTACCTCTGATCCGCTGGCGAGCAGGATTAACTGCGGCTTGTCAGATGCCTGCCATAGGGTATATGCACCGCGCCGCACACCATCGGCTGGTGCAAACTCGTTCCTGTTGAGTATGGGTCCTGCCTGACGTGTCAGCACCAAAGCTGTAGGTCCGTCATTTTTGCCTATCGCCAGCTTCCATGCCTCAATTGTCTCTGTTGCGTCGGCCGGTCGGATGGTGACCAGCCCCGGAACGGAACGCAGCCCGGTCAATTGCTCAATGGGCTGATGTGTAGGTCCGTCTTCACCAACACCGATGGAGTCATGAGTAAAGATGAAAACAACGCGGTCTTTGGTGAGGGACGCAAGACGCACTGAAGCCCTCATATAGTCATAGAACATAAGGAACGTGGCAGTATAAGGGATCACTCCGCCGTGTAGCGCCATGCCGTGGGCAATGGCACCCATAGCATGCTCGCGGATACCGAAATGCAGGTTGCGCCCGGCATAATATGGCGGTGCAAAACCGTCGCTGCCTTTAATTAGCGTCTTATTTGACGGGGCAAGATCTGCTGAGCCACCCATCAAAGCAGGGACTTTAGCTGCCAGAGCATTTAGTATGACACCAGATGCCTCTCGTGTAGCCATTGGCTTAACAGTGTCGTCAAAAAGGTTGTTCAATTCGCTGTCCCAACCATGCGGCAGACTGCCCGATAAAACCTCTTTGAATTGGAGCGCTTCATCGGGGTACGTTCTGGCATAATTCTCAAACAAATTTTGCCAGTCATTTTCATGTTTCCGCCCTTTTTCTACGGAGGCGCGGAAATGCCGCAGTACGTCATCCGGTACAGCAAAAGGCTCGTCGTAAGGCCAGTTCAAGTGTTGTTTGGACAGCTGGGTTTCCGTCTTGCCAAGAGGTTCTCCGTGTGCGCCGGCAGTCCCTGCCTTATTAGGAGAGCCGTATCCGATGGTGGTGTTGCAAATGATGAGGCTGGGGTGCTGCGTATCGCCTTGTGCCTCACGTATAGCCTGATCCACGGCATCTATGCTCATGCCGTCAATCGGTCCGACAACCTGCCAATTATAAGCGCGGAAACGCTGCGCCACATCCTCGTTAAAGGTCAGCTTCGTGCTACCCTCTATGGTGATATTGTTGCTGTCATAGAGATAGATAAGCTTGCCCAGCTTAAGTGTGCCGGCAAGTGACGCTGCCTCAGATGTTATGCCCTCCATCAAATCGCCGTCTGAGCATAAAACATATGTGTGATGGTCGACGATGGGAAACTCAGGACGATTGAATCGTGCTGCCAGATGGCGCTCGGCAATAGCCATACCTACGCCGTTGGCGAAACCTTGTCCCAGCGGACCTGTGGTGGCATCAACACCAGGCGTGAGACCGTGCTCAGGATGTCCTGGAGTACGGCTGTCCCACTGTCTGAAATTTTTGAGCTCATCAAGAGACAGGTCGTAGCCGTTTAGATAAAGCAGTGCGTACAGCAGCATTGAGGCATGACCGGCTGAGAGAATAAAGCGGTCGCGGTCGGCCCAGTTGGGGTTGGCCGGGTTGTGTTTTAGGAAACGCTGCCATAAGGCATAAGCCATCGGTGCCATCCCCATAGGTGCGCCTGGGTGTCCTGAGCCGGCTTTGTCTATAGCATCAACCGCTAAAAAGCGTATTGTGTTGAGGCACAGATTCTCAAAGTTATTGTCCATTTATCTCTTGCTCTATAAAATAACAGTCAATTTTAGCGCACAGCTCACACCTTTTCAAATGCATTTTTGTGCTGAAATTGAACATTGACACATACGGCTGCCCTCAAATTTATTGACTATTCGTTTGCCTAGAATGTATATTGTGTAAGATGAACAGAGGCGTTCATCAGATGGTGCGCTGGTCCCAGAATTGATTTAACACTGGACTGTTTAGCGCGTTATGTGATGGGCGCTTATTATTTTGAATTGTGAGGTGCTGGATATGAAAAACATACCTGAGTTATTCGGGAGCATGGTTTTTAACGACGCTGTGATGAGGAGATTTCTTCCCGGCGAGACATACGAAGCATTAAAAAAAACGATGTCGCAGGGCACGCATTTGGAACTTGATGTGGCTAATGTAGTAGCAAATGCCATGAAAGATTGGGCTGTGGAAAACGGAGCCACACATTTTACACATTGGTTTCAGCCTATGACAGGCATAACCGCCGAAAGACACGAAAGCTTTATCGAGCCCGACGGTGAAGGCAATCCCATAATGGCGTTTTCCGGCAAAGCACTCATCAAGGGTGAGCCGGATGCATCAAGCTTTCCATCAGGTGGACTGCGTGCAACATTTGAGGCAAGAGGTTATACCATCTGGGACACCACATCTTATGCCTTTATTAAAGAGGGCACGCTTTGTATACCCACGGCCTTTTGTTCATACAGCGGCGAGGCACTTGATAAGAAAACCCCGCTTCTGCGTTCAATGGAAACAATCAATAAACAGGCACTGCGCATCCTTCGTTTATTCGGAAACAAGGAAGCCAAAAGGGTTATGCCCAATATCGGCTCCGAGCAGGAATATTTCCTGATTGACAAGAAAATGCTTCTGAAACGCCCTGATTTAATGTATTGCGGCAGAACGCTCTTTGGCATGCGTCCTCCAAAAGGACAGGAACTGGAAGACCATTATTTTGGCAGCATAAAACCGAGGGTACTGGCCTACATGAAGGAACTTGACGAGGAACTATGGAAAATTGGTGTTTATGCCAAAACGCGACATAACGAAACTGCCCCGTCGCAGCATGAGCTGGCCTTGGTGTATACAACGGCCAATATCGCAACGGACCACAACCAGTTAACCATGGAATTGATGAAAAGCGTTGCAGGACGCCATGCACTGGCATGCCTGCTGCATGAAAAACCGTTTGCA
>WRHS01000007.1 GCA_009783135.1 Dehalococcoidia bacterium | reverse complement strand
TGTCGCATGGGTATTTTTCACAAAAGGCGCACATTCGGACGCCTTTTTCTTTCGCGCATATCCTGACGGCGCAGCCGGGATTGCCGCTTCCGTCCCGGCAAGAAACGCACATGCCGTTATTTGCCATGCTTTTCAGAAAGGACCAAAAGCCTTCGCCGCCCGGAATAAAAGATATAACATCCTCAAAGCCGGCCGCTTTCATTTCGCTGTGTAAAGCCTTCGCCGCGGGTTCGACTTTCACTTTAACCGCGCAGTTCCCGCAATAAAGACCACAATAACAAGCAAATGTTTTATCCATACTTTTTCATTCCTCCCCTTATTTTATCGGGAATACCACTTGCGTCAGCAACTCGCTCTCCTGTGTATCTGCGGGATTGTTGATGTAATAATCATAATAAACGCCTGTTGACTCCAGCTTGTTTTCAGCCATGTATTGCATAAGGGCGGTATAAGCTATCTCAACATCTTTGTATGCCCCTTTATGCGTTGCAGTTACTGCTCTGCCGTCGTAAGATTGACTCATAAAAAAATCGCCGGAAATTGAAAGCGCTTCATTGACAGGTATTGCGAGTTCCATATCAAACTGCGAAAAATCCTCGCTGCAATTTGTGTAGCAGCAATAAGGCGCGCCCGCAATTTGTTTTCCCTGCTCAGAAACATACACCATAAGTTTTTTGTATCCCGCGTCCATTTCCTCAGCCATTTTATCCATACCTATCGCCGTTACTTTCATAGCTACAGCAATTTGAGCTTTAAAGTTAATTATTTCAACTTTCATTTCAGCTGTCTCCTCCATGTTTTTCTTTTATCATAACAGGCAAGAGTGACAACTGTATGTCATATTCGGAAAGGTTTTAATATTTTTCTGAAATTTCTTTTGCGCGGATCTTGATTATCTCGCGGATATGTTTCGGCTCAAGCACTTCGGCATTAGAGCCGAACGATAAAATATATCCGTAAATCCATTCATCTTCCGGTATCGTAACGGCTAAGTCATAACTGCCGTTGTCATTTTTGCTGATACAGTCACCGTCAAAGGTGTCATATAGCCTGCTTAAAACTTGTTCGTCACAGCGCAGTTGCAAGTCTATTAGAGGGGCGCGAGTAGCCAAATTTTCGTGATCCTGCATCTCGCGCCTTGTAAAATACTGATTTGTTATCTGAACATTCCTGATCCTCGATAGGCGAAATATACGATGTGAATTTCTTAAGAAACAGTAGGCGATTAAGTACCAGGTATAGGCGTTAAAAATGAGTTTTACAGGTTCGGCAGAACGGCTGCTTTTATTGCCGCTCGCATTAACATAATCAAAGCTAATCACTTGACTGGTAATTATCGCATCCCTGATTTTACTAAAGGCTACCTCTAATAACCCCTGAAGTATACCACATGAAGAATTAGCTATAGCTGTGCCTTAAACGATATAATAAGGCATGAAGCAGATAGGATTCTTTACAGAAAGCGACAGGCTATCCCGGTTATCGACCATGGGCGATCCCTTGGAGGGGATATCTTCCGTGGTGGACTTTGATATGTTCATCCCGATATTGCGGAAGACGGTGCAAAAAGAGCCGTCACCCCTTGGGGGCAGACCTGCCTGGGATAGTCTGCTGATGTTCAAGATATTGCTGTTACAGCAGTGGTACAACATGGCCGATGATAAAACGGAATATCTGATAAACGACAGATTAAGCTTCCAGCGTTTTTTAGGATTGTCACTGGGAGACAAGGTCCCCGATGCCAAGACAATATGGCTCTTCCGTGAGAATCTCAAGAAAAGCGGCGTCTATAATGAGTTGTTTGCTCTGTTCACCGGACAGATGCAAGCCAAAGGGGTAATCACCAGAAACGGTAGCATAGTAGATGCCAGCTTTGTCGATGCCCCTAAACAGAGAAGTACCCGTGAAGAGAACCGGCAAATCAAATCCGGCATTAGTCTTGATCTATGGAGTGATAATCCCCCTAAGTGCCGTCAAAAGGATAAAGACGCCAGATGGACTAAGAAGAATGGCGAAACCCATTACGGTTATAAGGACCATATCAAGGTCGATTGTGACAGCAAGATGATCGTGAATTATACGGTAACCCCCGCCTCGGTACACGACAGCAAAGAGATGGCGAAGCTTATTGATAAGGCAGACCGAAAGCTGTATGCCGACAGCGCCTATGTCGGAGAAATACTACATGCGGCCATACTTAAACAGAACCCCGGCTTAATTCTGAAAATCCATGAGAAAGGTTATCGTGCTAATCCCCTGACGGAAAAGCAGAAGATGAGTAACCGCGAGAAGTCCAGGGTCAGGGCCAGGGTGGAACATGTTTTCGGGCATATGACAAATTCATTCGGCGGTATATCCGTCAGGACGATAGGTATCGCCCGGGCAAGATGCCAGATTGCCCTTAAGAATCTGGCTTACAATCTTCAGCGATATGAGTGTCTGGTAAGGCTCCGGAGAGTGCCTATGCCGTATCATGGATAAAAAGTACCCAAATATAGGAATGTGGGGGAAAACGGGGAAAATTGAGGGATGAGAATGGGAGTTTTGACCAGCTAACAAGTCGACATTCTATGTCGCCAAGTTAAAGCACGGAAGCAATTACCTCGTTGTTACCAGACGAGAGTTAATAGAGGTGACCTTAAAGGAGTTACACGGTATGAAAAGAATAATAGGCCCCGAAGAGACCAGGCGGCGAGCTATGATGATGGATATGGTTCGTGAACTTGGGATTACCAGTGCCAGTGAGCTACAGGAGGCATTGCGTGATATGTTTGCGGGCACGCTGGAAGATATGCTCAAAGCTGAGCTAGATTGAGCATTTAGGCTATGAGAAGCATGCTCAGTATCCCAAAGATACAGTCAATCGTCGCAATGGCTTAATATCCAAAAAACTACGAACTGAGCGCTCTGGCGAACTGATTATTGATGTCCCCCGCGACCGTGAAGGTAGTTTTGAGCCCCAAGTGGTCAGGAAGGGGCAAAATGATGTGTCTGAAATCCAAGATAAAGTCATGTCAATGTATGCCAAGGGGCTCAGCGATAGGGATATCAGCACAATCATTAAAGACATATATGGTTTTGCCATGAGCCATGAAACCATATCGCGCATAGTAGAGCGAGTAACCCCTAGGTTTGATGCATGGCAAAGCCGCGAACTGGAAGCTGTCTATGCTTTCGTATATGTAGATGCCATGGTCGTAAAGGTTAAAGATGAGGGAAAAGCCATAAACAAAGCGGTCTATTCAGTGCTTGGCATTGATATGCAAGGACACAAAGATGTATTAGGTTTATGGATAAGCAATAACGAGGGGGCTCATTTCTGGATGATGATATTTGACGAACTGCGAGCCCGCGGTGTTCAACGTATGCTGTTTGTGTGCGTTGATGGATTAAGAGAGTTGGAGCAGGGAGTGTTGAGTATATTCCCCCAGACTCATGTGCAGCGCTGTATGGTGCATTTACAACGCAATAGCCTGAAATATATTCCCACCAAGCACTACAAGGCATTTTGTAGCGATGCCAAGGCAATCTACTCCGCCGTATCTATTCAAGCCGCAAAACAAGCTCTAGCGGCTCTTAAAACCAATTGGGCTGATTATCCATCAGCTGTGCGTGTATGGGCGGATAATTTCGAACATGTCGAGAAATTGTTTGAGCTTCCCGCGCCAATACGCAAAATGGTATATACCACCAATGTGATTGAAGCTCTGAATTCGGCGATGCGTAAAGTTACTAGGGGGAAGGCGGCCTTCCCGAATAGTGAAGCAGTGTTCAAAGCATTTTTCTTGAGAATCATGGACATTACTAAGAAATGGACTATGCCTATTCCAAATTGGGCATTAGTACTCGGGCAGATCGATATTCTATATCCGGATTTACTATGAATTTAGCGAGTTTACACAGTGATGTTGACAAGACCCAAAATCAAGATGTTTCTTCAGTTTACGGTATGTATGGTTATCGGGTACGAGCTGTTCCAAGTTCACCATTTCCATTTGTGCCGTATTCATCCGAAAAACCTCCTGCTTTTGTTATGCATAATTATACCTCATACAGGCATATCGAATACAGACCTATCATTCTATTTTTCAACAGTCCCTTAAATCCATTCTTTCCATCATGTGTTAATCTAACACTTCTTACTCAATAATGCGATATATCGTTTCCTAAGTAATAGTTGCACCTCACATGGTGCATTTTCTGGCTAGCTTTCGACTCCCTTGATTCTTTGGGCAATCTGAGATGTTATACCGCGCACTTGCATAAGTTTTTCAACGCTTGCCTGTTTTACTTCGGAAAAAGAGCCAAAGCGTTTAAGCAGTGCCTGCTGGCGCTTAGGACCAATGCCTGAAACGTGAGCCAGCGTAGATTTAAGAGTTTTGCGCTTACGGATATTTCTATGATATGCGACAGCGAAACGATGGGCTTCATCGCGCACCTGTTGCAGCAGTTGAAGCCCGTGAGAAGTTACTGGCAAACTGATGGGTGACGATTGTTTAGGAATAAAAATTTCCTCGCGCTCCTTGGCTAATCCCAATATGGGGATGCTTTCACAAGCACTTTGCTGCATAGCTTTGCACGCCGATGAAAGCTGCCCTTTGCCGCCGTCAATTAAAATCAGGTCGGGATGATTCCATCCACTATCACCATGCTTTTCTACTGTATGGGAGAAACGTCTGCACAGCACTTCTCCCAACATAGCGAAATCGTTAGTACCATCAACCATCCGTATGCTGAAACGTCGGTAGAGGGCAGGAGCGGGCATACCATTCTCAAAAACCACCATACTTCCCACCGCCAATTTCCCCTGTATATTTGAAATATCGTATCCTTCAATACGCTTTGGTTCTGATGGCAGGTTTAGCTTTTCTTTCAATTCGTTCAGTGCCGTTTCTATGGCAAATGGTTGCGCAAGATTTTTGATGCGCAACTGCTCAATGCCTCTTGCAACATTTTCTTCTACTGTGTGCAATAGTTCGCGGGCAGGGCCGCGTTTGGGTACGCGCAATACCACATTTCCGCCTCGCTTGGACATCAGCCATTTTTGTATGACGGATTTATCATTTACGGGGTGTTGTAGCAAAATCAGGGAAGGTACACTGGTGGTAGCAGAATAATATTGCTGTATGAAGTCGGTCATAATTTGCTGTGGAGCCTCTTCGCCTACGCCGGTAAGTGTGAAAATTTCCCTTCCAATAAGTTTGCTGTCGCGCACAAAAAACACCTGTACTGTGGCTTGGTCATTGTCTGTGGCGAAGGCAATGGCATCTTGGTTCCCCTTCACCTTGATGGACATTTTTTGCCACGCCACGACTTGCTGTATTGCCTTAATTTGATCGCGTATCCATGCCGCACGTTCATATCGCTGCAGTTTGGATGCCAGCAACATCTGCTCATATAGGCTCTTTTCTAGAGTTTTCTGACGTCCTTCAAGAAATAGAATTAAATCGTTAATTATTCCGATGTACTCGTCATGGGCAACTTTGCCGGTGCAAGGTGCGACGCAGTGCCGCATATCGTACTCCAAACATGGTCTGCGTAAATGTCCATCCAGCCTGATTTCGCAACTGCGGAATGGAAAGAGTGATTTAACCACGTCAAGCGCACGTTTGATGGAATGCCGATTGGCAAATGGACCGAAATAGCGTGCCCCATCGGAAGAAATACTACGTACTACCTGTACGCGTGGCCAATTTTCGTTTAAATCTATTTTTAGATATGGAAATCCCTTATCGTCTTTGAGACGGATATTGAAATGGGGTCGGAACCTCTTTATTAAATTAAGTTCAAGTACAAGGGCTTCTTCCTCTGATGACACCACAAAAAATTCAAAATCAGCTACATTTGCCACCATCTGTTCTGTTTTGATGTCATGCTCTGCCTTCATGAAATAGCTCTTAACTCTATTGCGCAAATTAACAGCCTTGCCGATATAAATTACCTTGGCCTTAGCGTTCTTCATGACGTAGACGCCGGGACCTTTGGGAAGCTGTTTTGCGCGTATCAACAGAGAGTTTGACTTAGCTGGCATAGCGCTATTTTAACACAGTCAAGACTTTTGATTATCAATAAAACTATAAAATATTGCGCAAAATCCAGTTGTCTGGCATTGTGTGTTATGTTAAAATGGGTGCAATTCACAGTGAGGTGACATGTGAGACAAGATATAGACGGCTTTTTGAACTACCTTCGTGTGGAAAAGGGATTTTCCTCCAATACTACCTCGGCCTATGCCAATGACTTAAACCAGCTGGCGACTTTTGCGGAAGATTCAGCCGGTGGCAAAGGTATTAATAATCCGACTTGGAACTCGTTTGACAGAACTGTCATGCTGAGTTATCTGCTTAATCTTAAAGAGCGCGGTTATGCCACGACTACTGTGGCACGTAAGGTGGCCGCTGCCAAGAGTTTCTTTGGCTTTTTGGTGTCCGACGGAAAAATCAAAACCGACCCCACAGAGGATATTAGTTCGCCTAAAGTAGGTAAGGACTTGCCTGAAACGCTGTCAGTAGATCAGGTTCGGGCGCTTATTGAGCAGCCGGCTAAAATCAATACCCCTGAAGCCAAACGCGACCGTGCCATGTTGGAACTCTTATATGCCAGCGGCATGCGTGTTTCAGAACTTGTCGGGTTGAATGTTGATGACATAGATACCAAAAATGGTTTTGTACGACCCTTCGGCAAAGGTAACAAAGAACGCATGGTGCCAGTGTATGCGCAGGCAGCGCAATCGGCTGAGGTTTATGCAAGCGAGGTTCGTCCGCAGTTTGTGCGTTCCAAAACAGAGCAAGCTTTTTTTGTAAATCAGCGTGGTGAGCGTTTGACGCGTCAGGGTTTATGGCAGATTTTGAAAGGCTACGCTAAGAATATAGGATTGGAAAAGCGGGTCAAGCCGCACACTTTGCGCCACAGCTTTGCCACTCATATGCTGAGCGGAGGCGCCGATTTGCGCTCAGTTCAGGAACTTTTAGGTCATGCCAATATTTCGACTACTCAGATTTATACCCATTTAACATCGGAGCATATTCATAGGGCTTATGACAAGGCTCATCCGCGAGCCAAAATGTCAGGTGCGTCATAATATAACTTAAGAAAGGGCTTAACGCATGGCTCGCAATATTCATCAAAGACGTACAAAAAATCATAAAGATTATAAAGCTACTCAGGTAGCCAGACCCACGGAAATATACAGTGGAGAAGAAACAATGGAACAGGTATCCGTTGCTGCCGCAGTGCCTCCAGCGAAGCATTCCGTTGTAATGGGGAAAGGTGGCATCAGCCAAGACGTAATGGATGCCCGTGCGGCTGAACTGCCATGGGAACTGAAGCGAATTTCGTTTTTTTCTGCCGCTGTGGTAATTCTGCTTGTCGTGCTGTGGTTTATCTTGCGCTAGTGTGGCGCTACTGGCAGGCATTGTCTGGGTTTATTTTAAGCTAATCCGTCTTCACGTAGGCGTTTAGTTAATTTATTTGATGCGTCAGAACATCTGGCGCAGAGAGGACGTTATATGAAGCAGTACTCACCGGACAACATCCGCAACGTGGCTCTGTTATCCCACAGCGGTGCAGGCAAAACGACGCTTTCCGAGGCCATTCTTTTTGCTGCTGGGGTTACCAATCGTTTAGGCAAGGTGGATGCCGGAACCACTGTTTCCGACTACGATCCTGATGAAATAAAACGTAATATTTCTATCAACCTTTCGCTGTTGCCATATGAGAGCCGCAACATCAAAGTTAATTTGCTTGATACACCGGGGTATCTTGATTTTGTTGGCGAAGTTAAAGCTGCGGTGCGTGTTACGGAGAGCGCTGTAGTGGTGGTATCGGCTGCTTCAGGCTTAGAGGTGGGTACTGAACTCAACTGGAATTACAGCCAGGAGTCGGGACAGTCCCGCATTATTTTTATCAACAAAATGGACCGTGAGAACGCCAATTTTTTTAAGGCGGTAGAGCAAGCCCAATCGCGCTTTGGCGGGCGCTGTCTTCCTATCCAAATGCCTATTGGAACCCATACTAGCTTTGGCGGCGTAGTAGATCTGATAAACATGAAAGCCTATGCAGGCTCGCCCTCCAAGGAAGGCCCCATTCCGGCTGAGATGATGGAGCAGTCGCAAACATTGCGCGGCAAAATGATTGAAGCGGTAGCCGAAAGCGATGATGTCCTCATGGAAAAATATCTTGGAGGAGAGGAACTTACACCTGACGAAATCGTTAAGGGTTTGAAGCAAGCGGTGGTGGAAGCCAAAATTTTCCCCATCTTAACCGGCTCTGCGCTGCTTGATATAGGCGTAGCACAACTTATGGAAGCAATAGAGAATTTTTTGCCTTCACCGGCGCAGCGCAAGGTAGTGTTGGCGCCGGATTCTGCTACCAAGGAATTGGAGTGTTCGGTTTCTTCTGCTCAGGCGGCACTGGTATTCAAAACTACGGCTGACCCATACGTTGGCAAGCTGACATATTTCCGTGTTTACTCGGGCAGTTTAGACAGCAATTCACAGATATTTAATGTGAACCAAAGTGCCGTGGAACGTATCGGGCAATTATTTATGGTACGCGGTAAGACGCAGGAACAAGTGGCTAAAGTAGATGCAGGCGACATCGGTGGTGTGGCTAAACTCAATATTACAGTTACCGGTGACACACTGGGTACGCAGGCCAAACCGGCCAAACTGGGCGCGCTCACTTTCCCCAAACCGGTTTACAGTGTAGCGGTGTATCCCAAGACCAAGGCCGATTTGGACAAGATGGGCACGGCGTTGGCACGGTTGGCAGAAGAGGATTTGACGCTTCAGGTTAAACGCGATGCAGACACCGGCGAGACAATCTTATCTGGCATAGGTGACACACAAATGTCCGTTGCCGGGGAAAAATTGCAGAATAAGTTTGGTGTGGGGGTGGATCTCACTACACCTAAAGTGCCATATCGCGAGAGCATCACAAGTGCCTCGCATGCCGAGTACAAACATAAAAAACAGACCGGTGGTCATGGACAGTATGGGCATGTGGTTATGAATTTTGAGCCTTTGGCACAGGGCGCTGAAAACGAATTTGAAAATAAAGTGGTTGGCGGTACCGTACCTAAGAACTATGTGCCTGCTGTGGAAAAGGGTATACAGGAAGGGCTAAAGGAAGGTGCATTGGCAGGGTATCCGGTGGTAGGTGTCAAATGTGTGCTGGTTGATGGCAGTTACCATCCGGTGGATTCGTCTGAAATATGCTTTAAGATTGCTGGAGCCGGTGCCCTTAAGCAGGGTCTGCTTGACGGCAGACCTGTTCTGCTTGAGCCTATTGTCAGCATGAAAATCACAGTACCCAACGATTTCACGGGAGATATCCTGTCTGACCTGAATACCAAACGTGCCAGTGTCATGGGCATGAATCCTGACGGTGGCATCAATATCATTGATGCCCATGCGCCTATGGCTGAGGTATTGCGTTATGCCACCGATCTCAAAAGTATCACTCAGGGGCGTGGCACTTATACCATGGAATTTGCGCACTACAAAGAAGTGCCTGGCAATATCATGCAGAAGATTATCGCAGACCATCAGGCAGAGAAGGCAAAGGAAGAGGCAGCTAAGTAGTACTATAGGATAAAAGATGAGGTGTGGTGCCATTGGAAATATCTGGTGTTACTGCCGTGGCATCTGGTCCTGACTATGCTATTGCGCTTAATCTGACGGAAGCATTCGGACGTGGGGGGCAAATGGTTCCGGACAACTCTGTGATGGGACAGGAACGGCTCTCTCAATCACAGTGCAGGTTGTGAAAGAAACCGGTTCACTGCTTTGGTAGCCTGTTGTACTCTATAGTTGTCCCCAAACAACCCGTTCAATGCCAGCCAGATCTTTGATGGTTTCTATATGTGCTGCGGACAGTGATGATTGCAGCATTCGCACCACATTTACAGCTTGCCCGGAGCCGATTTCAAGCAATACACTGCCTTCTGGATGCAGTTTGTTTGGTAACGCAGTGCAGAGGCGTTCGATAACATCTAATCCTTCGTCTCCGCCATCCAAAGCCATGTGCGGCTCGGGACTGTTGATGCAGTCGTCTGACTTAACATAAGGTAAATTTGCCACCAGTATATCTACTGCTTCCGGTACAGAATCTAGCAGGTTTCCATGGATGAAATTGATGCGTGAGGCAACGGCGTGACGTGCCGCATTAGCACGAGCGACACCCAGCGCCTCCGGCGAAATATCTACGGCATAGATTTTACTATTGCTTAGATTGACTGCCAGTGCAATGGCAATAGCCCCGCTGCCTGTGCCGATATCGGCAATAATTGGTGTGGGCACAGAATGTGCGAGCTCAAGGGCCTTATCCACCAAATGTTCGCTTTCAGGACGTGGAATGAGTACGTTTGAATTAACAATGAAATCCAGCTTATAAAACTCGCGTTGTCCTGTGATATAAGCCAGCGGCTCTCCGCTTAGACGGCGCTCAAGCAACGCTTGTAACGAGCGGTACTCTTTGTCAGAAATTTCCAAGCCGTGGTTAAGGAAAAGTTCCAGCGTGCTATACCCCAGCGCGTGCCGCAACAGTAACTCAGCCTCCAGCGCGGCTTCGTTAATGTTGGCAATGGCAAGACAGTTTTGGATGTATCCAAGGGCGTCTTTAAGCCTCATACAAGCTCGGATTCCAGTGCTTTGGCCTGTTCGCTGGCGGCGACGGCATCTATTAACTCGTCCAAACCACCGGCGATGATTTTAGGCAGGTTATGCATAGTAATGCCGATGCGATGGTCTGTCACGCGGTCTTGAGGAAAATTATAAGTGCGGATTTTTTCGGCACGCTCACCGCTACCAACCTGAGTGCGACGTTCTGATGCCACCTCATTCTCATGCCTGGTGCGTTCCGCTTCCAGCAGGCGGGCGCGTAAAACATCCATAGCTTTTTGACGGTTACGTAGTTGCGAGCGCTCATCCTGACAAACGACAACCAACCCTGAAGGAATATGTGTTAGCCTAACGGCAGTGGCGACCTTATTAACATTTTGTCCGCCTGCGCCGCCTGAGTGGAAAATATCCACGCGCAGGTCTGCCGGATTGATATCCAACTCAACCTCACTTGCTTCAGGTAAGACGGCTACGGTGGCGGTGGATGTGTGTATACGCCCTCCTGATTCTGTGACAGGAACGCGTTGCACGCGATGAACTCCACGTTCATACTTAAGTCTGGAGAAAGCGCCCTTGCCCTTAATTTCAAAAACTACTTCCTTGATGCTGCCTATGGCTGACTCGTTTTTATCAATGATTTCAACGTTCCAGCCTCGTGTTTGGGCATAACGACCGTACATGCGAAAAAGGTCCGCGGCAAATATGCCGGCCTCATCTCCACCGGTTCCGGCACGGATTTCAACGATGACGTCACGTTGGTCGTTGGGGTCGCGCGGAAGCAGGGACACCTTAAGTTCACCAAGTAAACGCTCCAAGGTGTTTTCCAAAGGAACTATTTCCTGCTTGGCCATGATACGCAGTTCTTCGTCTGTCTCAGTTTCCAGCATGGAATGAATGTCACAAAGCTGCTTCTCCGCATTCTTGTATTGCCTATAAAGCATTACAACATCCTCTATATCCGAACGTTCCTGTGCCAACTCCTGCAGTCTCTTAACATTGGAAACCACATCGGGGCAGGCCATTTCCATCTCAATGTCGGCGAAGCGCTTTTCAAGCAGTGCCAAACGATCTAACATAAAGTATTTTCCTTCTTATGAGTTATTGTAGCATAGGCGTAAATTAGCCCACAAACGACAAGGGAGTTCCGCCACGGGCGGAACTCCCTTTGAGAAAACATGCAGCCAGCTAACCGTTGTTTGATTTGGCGGCGGCAACTTTCAACTCTTCGTAGGCCACCATAACCTCCTCCACGGATGTTTGGTCGTCTAGTGTGGTGATGTCTCCTATGGATGTTCCGGCTGCAACGGCTTTCAAAACACGGCGCATAATTTTGCCGGAACGGGTTTTGGGTAGCTTATCTACGAAGATAACATCATCCGGGGTGGCCACTGTACCGATGGCAGTGCGCATATACTTGATGATTTCCTTTTGTAGTTCAACGCTGCCGACGTGGTCATTGCGCAAAATGACGAACAACACGATGGCTTCCCCTTTGACCTCATCCGGTTTGGCGGCAGCGGCTGCCTCTGCTACGGCACTGTGCCCAACCACAGCATGCTCCAACTCGGCTGTGCTGATGCGATGCCCTGATACCTTTATAACCTCATCGGCGCGACCAAGCAGCCACCAGTATCCGTCAGCATCTTTCATGGAATAATCCCCCGGTGCATAGTATCCGGGGAAACGTGACCAGTATGTCTTTTGATATAGGTCAGGGTTGCCATATACGTCGAGTAGCATGCCGGGCCATGGCTTGCGAATAGCTATAAAGCCTGTTTTGTTGGGCGCTGCCTCATTGCCATCGGCGTCCAGAACCACGGGGTCTACGCCAGGCATTGGCAACGTGGCGGAGCCCGGCTTCAATGGATAAGACTGAATACCGGCACAAGGCGCAATCATGAAACCGCCTGTTTCGGTTTGCCACCATGTATCAATGATTGGGCAGTTCTCATAACCTATGTATTTGTAGTACCACCTCCACGCCTCGGGATTGATGGCCTCTCCTACGGATCCCATCACCTGCAGGCTGGAAAGGTCGTGTTTGGCAAGCCATTCCTCACCATTACGCATGAACATGCGGATAGCAGTAGGAGATGTATAGAAAATGCTGACTCTGTACTTCTCTATGATTTGCCACCAGCGGTCAATTGCCGGATAGTCCGGTGCTCCCTCGTAAATCACAGAGGTTAGACCAAGTGCCAGAGGGGCATATACGAGGTAGCTGTGACCGGTGATCCAGCCGGCATCGGCAGTGCACCAGTAGATTGAGTCGTCGGATGGGTTAAATGCCCATTGTAGTGTCTTGGAAGCGTATAACATATAACCAGCTGTGCCATGCAAGATGCCTTTGGGTTTGCCGGTTGTGCCGGAGGTGTAGAGTATGAAAAGCGGGTCGGTGGCATCCATAGATTCAGGTGCGACAACGGCATTGTCGCTGTCGTTAAGTACATCGGATAGCCAAATATCTTTGTCAGGGTTAATGTTGGGCTCATGGTCGGTGTATTTAACAACCAGTACTTTTTCTATGCTTGGGCACATTGCGACTGCGTCGTCTACAATTCCCTTTAGAGCCAGGATTTTACCGCGTCGGTAACCCCCGCTCGCTGTGATTATAAGCTTGGCATTGGAGTCATTTACGCGGTCAGAGATGGCCTGTGCGCTAAATCCCGAAAAAATAACGCAATGTATGGCACCGATTCTGGCACATGCTAACATGGCAGTTACCAACTCGGGAATCATGGGCAGATAGATGGCAACACGGTCACCTTTTTGAACACCCAACTTCTTGAGAACAGCGGCGAAGCGATTGACGTCGTGGAGTAAATCGGCATAGGAAATGGTGCGCGTATCACCGGTTTCGCCTTCCCAGTATATAGCTACCTTGGAACTTTTCTGGCTCATTGCATGGCGGTCCACGCATTGCACACAGGCATTGAGTTTTCCACCTGTGAACCAGCGTCCATAGGGGGGCTTCCAATCCAACACCTTATCCCAGGGCTTATCCCATGCAAGCGCCCCAGCCTGCTCTGCCCAAAAACCTTCAGGGTCGTCAATGGAACGCTTGTGCATATCCTG
Source organism: Dehalococcoidia bacterium (assembly GCA_009783135.1). Taxonomy (GTDB): domain Bacteria; phylum Chloroflexota; class Dehalococcoidia; order Dehalococcoidales; family UBA1222; genus WRNG01. The sequence goes on along the minus strand of WRHS01000007.1, from coordinate 14,736 downwards.
ATAGCGCTTCATGGGCCAGAAATAGTCATTTGTCATTAGATTGTGTTTTTCCCCGCTCTTGTCGATAGTGGTCATTTCCCCTCCTGCAGATTTCCGGGCGTGTTACCCGATAGTTTGTCTTGGCTCCACTTTGGTGCCGGATGCCAGTTTGTAGTTTTTAAGAATGGTTACATTGTTGCCCAAAACCGCTTGCTCAATCTCGCATCCCTGCTGCAATGCGCAGTCATCAGCGGCAATACCGGAAACAAAGCGACAACCTCTTCCTACGGTTACCCCCTGCCATATAACGGACGTGGAGACGAAAGCCTCCTCCTCAATACGGCAACGCGAACCGATGACAGTCGGACCTTTAATGGTAACGTTTGAGCCTACCACGCAATTTTCCCCTAATAGTACCGGACCTTCAAGCCTTGCTGTTGGATGGATTTGGCTGTTGTAGCCGACTATTATATCACAATTGTTTTGAAAGCCATATGATGCGACATTGCCGCAAAGCAAATCAAAATTCAATCTGCTGTACTTCTCGGGACTGCCGATATCTATCCAGTAACCAGACGACGGGAAAGCATATACGCTGCTGCCTGCCTTCAGCATAGACGGAAAAAGCTGGCGTTCTACGCTGTACTCCGTCTCTGATGGAATAATGTCTAGTAAGTCTGGTTCTAAGATGTACGCACCGGCGTTGATGAGGTTGGTTGTTACCTCTTGCGCTTTGGGCTTTTCCAAAAAGCGCGTCACGCGTAATGAGTCCGTGGTTTCAATCAGACCATATAACGTGGGGTCGTCCACCGGCGTTAAAGCTATGGTGGCACTTGAGCGGTGTTGCCGGTGAAACTTAAGCATGTCAGTGTAGTCAAAGTCTGAAAAAATATCGCCGTTAAGCACCAAAAAGCTATCCCCTGACAAATCACCTGCTGCATTTTTGATGGCTCCGCCTGTGCCCAAGGCTGATTTTTCTACGACGTAACTTATTTTCATCTCCAAGTCGTGCCCATCTCCAAAGCATTCCTGAATTGGTGAGGCGAGGTTGGAAAGTGCCAATATTACCTCGTCTACGCCGTGCTTTTTAAGGTGGCGTAAGACATATTCAAGAAATGGTTTGTTTAGCACCGGAACCAGAGACTTTGGTGTGTCCCAAGTCAGTGGGCGCAACCTTGTCCCCATCCCGCCTACAAGAATTATGCCTTTCATTTATAACTTCTCTCAACAAAGATAGTAAGCCCGTATTTGTTACAAGGCTTGGAAGTGTACATGATACCACATTAGAAGCCACAGCACCCGTATTACGGCATTTGTGCCTAAAAACATGATATTTTATCGGCTCACCAGTGCGGAATTGTGCCAATGTTCCTATAATCCACTGCGTTGAACGAAGGAGTTTTTGACGGTTACTATACCTGCTCTTTACCTTTCATACAATATAATTTTGCATGACGGGGGGTTTATATTTATAATTACCAAGAATATGAGTGCATATGCGGCAGTTTACTGTACGTAATAACATAATCGGAAGGCGGGTATACCTTGTCCAAAAATAAAGAATCACAGGCAAAAAATACTTCTGCCAAGAGGCAGCGTAGTTATTGGCAGCAACAGGAGTTGCGGCAGCGCATAATAGGATTTATTGGCGTTGCTGTTGTTGCGGTCGTTGCCATTGTTATAGCATCAGGCTGGTTTTTTAAACAATATCTGCCGATTGATCGCCATATGCGCACGACGGTGGTGGAGGTGTGCGGGCAGAAATACAATATGGCTTATTTTATCAATATGCTCACCTACGTTACTGAAGATACGTATATGCAATATGCTGAGTACTATATTGACGATGCGGAGCAACTCCTTGAAAGGTCCGCTATTATCAATGCTGCTGCTGCCAAACTTGGTTTTAGTGTTTCGGATGGCGACGTAAAGCAGTATTTGAAGGAAATAAACGAAATCTATGGATACTATTATGGCATAACATTGCCGGACAATGCGGCAATTCGTGACGTGTTGCGCGCACAGCTTCTTACGCAACGCTTGAAAGATGACTACTTTGGCCCCGATACTCCCATTACTGCCGAGTATCGTGAAGTGATGGCCATGTTCTTGGACAGCGAAAGCAAGGCAGATGAAATCCGCGCCCGCCTTGTTCTTGGCGAAGATTTTGGGGCCCTTGCTGCGGAGTACTCTCTTGAGAACAAAACCAAAGAAGCTAAAGGCGCATTGGGCTCTCACCCCAAAGGCGTGTTTGATTATCTGTTAAGTTCAAAAGGCATAGATGAGGTATTTTTCAGCCAAACGCTCAACAGTTGGAGCACTTACTATGATGATGCTTTCAGTAAAGCGGGTGGATACTGGTTGGTGAAAATAACGGAACGGAATGATGCTGACGGGCTGGTGCGTGTTTCCGCTATGTTGCTTTCAAGCGAGGATGAGGCGAAAGCAGTTAAGGCAAGGCTGGATAAGGGTGAAAGCTTCACAACACTGGCTGAGTTATACTCACAATGCTGGGATGACGAAAACAAAGATGATTTAGGCTGGATGGACCCCTATGATACGTATGCTGCCTACATGGATTACATTGCAGATGAAAATTCACCTGTCGGTAAAGTAAGCAATCCCATTAAAGATGCTTCCCAGAGCACAACGGGAGGCTATTGGTTGTTTAAGGTGACTGACAGCAAGACTGAGGATGTTTCTGCTGAGGATAGGGGTAATCTTATCAATAAGGCTTTCAACGACTGGCTGGACGAGCAAATTGCTGACGCTCAAACGTATCCCGTCGTTAACCACATGGATGATGCTATGCGTAAATTTGCTGCGTCGCGAGCCGGAAAATAGGAGTGGGTATGGCGCAAAAAACCATTGGCATAGGGCTAATGGGCATTGGTGTCATCGGCAGCCACGTGGCGAACGTGCTGACCGAGAGGGTTGATCTTTTGTCGGAGCGCGTCGGTTGTCCTGTTGTGCTGCGCAAAATTAAGGTTATTGAGAGCGACCTTACCCGCCAGTACGTGCAGGCCATGCCTTCTGGGTTGTTTACCACAGACGAGGAAGAATTTTTCAACCTGCCGGACGTGGATATAATAATTGAACTTATCGGCGGGGAGCACCCTGCTTTCGAGTATCTTAAACGTGCTCTAGCGTCTGGCAAGCATGTGGTGACAGCCAACAAAGAGGTTATTGCTAAGCACGGAGCCGAATTGCAGACGCTCGCGGCACAAAACAATGTCAGCCTGCGCTACGAAGCATCTGTTGGCGGCGGTATTCCACTGGTGGCCCCTTTTCAGCGTGACCTGATTGTCAATCATATACATGGCATTTATGCCATCATCAACGGTACTACCAACTACATTTTAACAACCATGGCAAAAGAGGGCACGGAGTTTGCCACAGCTTTAGCGGCAGCTCAGAAGCTGGGTTATGCCGAGGCTAACCCGCGTAATGATGTCGAGGGCATTGATGCGGCTTATAAGCTGGCTATTATGGCAACACTGGCTTTCCGTAGCTGCGTGAGCCCCGAGCAGGTGTTTTGCGAGGGTATTTCGCGTCTGTCGCGGCAGGATTTTCAGTATGCCAAAGAAATGGGATTTGCTATCAAGCTGCTGGCCATAGCAAAGCAGGACAATGGTGAAATCGAGGCGCGCGTGCATCCCGTATTTCTTCCGGCTGATAGCTTTTTGGCTAAGGTAGACGGAGTGTATAACGCTGTACTTGTAGATGGAGACCTTACCGGTCAGGTGACTTTTACCGGCAAAGGAGCCGGCGCTTCCCCCACGTCCAGTGCCGTGGTGGCTGACGTGGTAACAGTTGCCAGACAGATTGCGTCAGACCAAGTGGAGCCAATTTGGCGACAAAATGACACTATTTGTATCAAACCTATGACTCAGATAGTAACGCGATATTTTATACGCATCTCCATTGCCGATCGCCCCGGTGTGCTGGCTCAGGTGGCATCTGCGCTGGGTGAGCATAATATTTCAATTGCCTCTGCCATACAGAAGGAAATGGCACCTGACCAGACGGCTGAGGTGGTAATCATGACCCATCCGGCTAAGGAAGAGGCTATTCAATCGGCCATTGCCGATTTCAAACAATTGGATGTTGTCAAGGAAGTGCATAATTTCGTACGTGTAGAGATGTGATGATATGTCAAAACAAGGATTGCTTTTCAAATACAAAGAAAGTCTTCCCATAACAGGCAAGACACCGATGTTTTCACTGGGTGAAGGCGATACGCCACTTGTGCGCGCCCCGGCTTTGGAGCAAATGGTGGGATGCAGGGAATTGTACTTTAAGCTGGAGGGCTGCAATCCTACGGGGTCCTTTAAGGACCGCGGTATGGTTATGGCGATTGCCAAGGCTAAGGAAGAGGGCAGCAAGGCGGTTATGTGCGCATCAACCGGTAATACGTCTGCCTCAGCATCGGCATATGCCGCCAGCCAAGGCATGGAGTCCATAATACTTATCCCTGAGGGGAAAATTGCACTTGGTAAGCTGGCGCAAGCCATCAGACACGCAGCTAAAATAGTTTCCGTCCAGGGCAATTTCGACCAAGCACTCAACATGGTGCGTGAGCTTACCTCAAAATATCCGGTGACGCTGGTGAATTCCATCAATCCATATCGCATTGAGGGACAAAAGACAGGGGCTTTTGAAATTATTGAGACACTGGGGGATGCCCCAGACTACGTGTTCATACCGGTAGGCAATGCCGGTAATATCACTGCCTACTGGAAGGGTTTCACGGAATACTACAGATTGGGTAAGGCAAAACAAACCCCGAAGATGATGGGCTTTCAGGCAGCCGGTGCTGCGCCTATTGTGCTGGGGCATCCTGTGGAAAAACCTGAGACTATTGCCACCGCCATACGTATCGGCAACCCGGCCTCATGGCAGAAAGCCACTGATGCACGCGATGAATCCGGTGGTTTGATTGATATGGTAACCGATGACGAAATACTGGCGGCTTATCATATGCTGGCCTCAAAGACAGGATTGTTCGGCGAGCCGGCGTCTTCTGCGCCGCTGGCAGGCCTGCTAAAATTGGTCAGGGCCGGACGCAGTTTTGCTGGAGCGCGCATTGTGTGCATAGTAACCGGCAACGGATTGAAAGATCCGGATACGGCAACAAAGAGCGCACCCGATATTATTAAATTGCCTGCGGACTTGGATGCCATCGAAAAGGCGTTGTGCTTGGGCGGATAAGCCCAAGTGTTATAAACTATTACAGAGTTTAGTGGGCGGTGGCCCTTATTCAATAACATTTGGCGCTTATTATAACTGATAGGAGGCACGGTTTTCATGAAAAAGGTGGCTTTACTCTTTGGCGCTATTCTAGTTTTTTCTATGCTGGCAGGTTGTCAGATGTCTCGCTCTCCCATTGACTTGGACAAGTTTAAAACAGAAGCTGAAGCGGCTGGCTACACAGTAACTGACGCGACCAACACTTATACAGGTGGAACAACCGGTGATTGCATGATTGCCGCAAAAGGCTCAGACCATACTGAATACCAGATTGAATTTGTGGTTGTTTCCACAACGGAACAAGCGCAGACAATCTACCAAGAAAAGCACTCAGAGTATGAAGCAAAAATTGGCACGGGTTCTTCATCTGCATCGGTTTCTTTCGGGAATTACTCGTACTATCGCCTTACAACGAACGGGAGGTATTACGTAGTATCTCGCACAGCAAATACTTTCCTTTTCGTTGAGGCGTCAGAAGAGTACAAAAGTGAAATAGCAGAATTTATTAATAGTATTGGATATTAGGTGGCTGATTGGGTGGAGATTGAATAGTAATGAGTACAATTGATGAGAAAAACATCCAGAAAGCTGTTTCCAAAATCATTGTAGCCATTGGCGAAGACCCGCAGCGTGAGGGTTTGTTGGACACGCCGCGTCGCGTGGCAGAAATGTACACGGAGTTATTCTCTGGGTTGCACCAAGATCCACGTGAGGAGTTGAAAACGGGATATGAGTTGGGGCACCGCGAACTGGTACTCCTTAAGGATATTAATTTTTATTCCATGTGTGAGCACCACATGTTGCCTTTTTTCGGTGTGGTGCATATCGGCTATATCCCAAATGCGGAAGGGCGTGTGGTGGGCATCAGTAAACTTGCTCGTGTGGTTGAATGCGTTTCGCGCCGTCCTCAAATACAGGAACGTATGGCAACACAGATTGCCGATGCCATCAATGATGGGCTAAAACCCAGTGGTGTGGCGGTTGTGGTTCAGGCGGAGCATATGTGCATGGTTATGCGCGGCATCAAAAAACCCGGTTCATTGGTAATAACCTCGGCATTAAGAGGGCTGTTCCGTAAACAAGCAGCTGCACGGGCTGAGTTTTTCGCATTGATTCAGAATGGCAAGTTATAACGGCTCCTCAGCTATTGACAATGCGTGACAAATCAGGGGGACATAGTGATTGGACGTCCTTCCCTGTGCTCTCCGATACTAACGTTTTGCATTGTACGTTCAAAAAGTTCGATAGCCTCTTCTTGAGTATGCGCTGGAGCGCATATTACTAGTCCTGTTTTGATATTCCACCCTTTCCACTCCGTCTCATATTGCGCTTTCTCTGGTGGCGGGACAGACTCAAATACACAAATGACGAATTCTTTAAAATTTACTGCGCTTATTATTATTCCCATATTATTGGAATCATAGTGCCCATTACCCATGTCCTGCAGGTATCTCAAAGAATTATATTGAGCACGGTGTGAACTTATTGAGTTTAATGAAGCCGAGGCTTGCATATCAAATGTATCGGCATATCCTTCGATTGAAAAATAGCCGTAAAAATAGTCAGGCTTATTTCCAAACACGTAATGACGGAATGTTCCTTTAATAGTTATCTCTTTTTCTTCGTACTCCCCAGTTTGGTTGCCAACTCTATATTGCACGCCAACGATGGTAGTATCAATGTTTCTTGAAATTGGATTGCTGTAAAAATACGACACACATATGATTGCGGTTGCTATAACAAGCAAAAATACAAATAGTATCTTTGGCAGCTTCATTTGATTTTCCTCAGATCTGATGCCAGCAATATAACATTCCAAACATACTGGCGTACAGCTTCAGCCCCTTGCGATTAAGAACATCCGGGCCTAGAGTGTTTTATTACGATGTACTCAAGTATATCAAAACTGCCGTAATTTATATTGCTGCCATTTCACTCCAAACAATATCGCTCATGTTGAATACAGGTCCGTGATGACAAACCTGCTTAAGCCCTGACGTCGTATTGATAGTGCAGCCATAGCACACACCAAGCCCGCAAGCCATGCGTGTTTCCAAAGATACCTGCACGTTGTGCTCTTTTATGCTGGATTGCTGTGATAAAGCGCGATACATCGGCAGTGGTCCGCATGCGAATATCTGGTCCGTGCAGTCCGAAAAGTCCGGTATGCACTCGGTGACAAGTCCATGTTTTCCGTAAGAGCCGTCGTCAGTAAACTCAATCAAATGCAAGCCTTGCGGTAGTAGTTGTATGCCACAGCGCTGGTTGGTGGCTGTGCCATAGGCTAAGCTGACGCGCATCCCATGCTCAAGCGCTTGTTCAGCAAGAAATACCAATGGAGCAATCCCCAACCCCCCTGCCAGCAGCAGTATCTCGCGAGAAGAAGGCAACAGTTCAAATCCGTTTCCCATAGGTCCTAGCACATCTATTTTATCTCCTGCCTTGGTTTGTGCTATCCACTGTGTCCCTTTGCCAAGTGCAGCGAAAAGGAAAGAAATTTTTGTTTTGTCATTGCTTACGCGGTGTATGCTTAGAGGACGACGCAGAAAAGCCCCACCAGCGCATTGCAGCATAGCGAATTGCCCTGGACTTGCGGTGGTGGCAATTGTTGGCGCATGCACGTGCAACAGATGCAAACCATCCGCAATTTGGCAACTAGAAACTACCTCAGCACGAATATGCTGCGGACTATTCATATGTACCGGTGTTGTTGACATAATTCTTTCTCTTGTTTTAGGCGCTCTTATTGTTGCGGTAGTCGGGTAGCGGTTTAATATTGTAAACATGGCTACTTGCGTCCAGTACCTGCGACAGTGCGGCGATTGTATCAAGTGACGTGAAGCAGGGTATGCGTTTTTCGGCGGCGGCCCTGCGGATTTCAAACCCGTCGCGCTGTGGTACGCGTCCGCCTGTCATGGTGTTAACCACGCCGTCTACTGTGCTGTCGCGTATGACATCTACCACATTGGGGTGTCCTTCAGACAGTTTTTTTGTGATGACATTTACCGGCATGCCGTCTGCTTCAATCGTAGCTGCCGTGCCCTCGGTTGCGAAAAAGCTATAGCCATTTTGGTGCAATTGACGGATTATAGGAAGTGCTTCAGCCTTATCACGATCGGCAATGGAGATTAGCAGTTTGCCCTGTTGCGGCAACATCATTCCGGCTGCCAGCAATGTTTTTCCCAGCGCTGCTTTGAAGTCATGGTCAATACCCATAACCTCACCGGTGGATTTCATTTCAGGACCGAGGTATGTGTCTACGCCGGTTAGTTTGGACATGGAAAAAACGGGAGCTTTAATTGCAACCAGGCTACGTGCCGCATTAAGACCGGTTGAATAGCCTTGCTCTTTGAGACTCTGCCCCAGCATGACATTAGTGGCTAAATCTACCATCGGCACGCCTGTTACCTTTGATATGAAAGGAATAGTGCGTGATGCACGCGGGTTTAACTCAAGCACATACACTTTGGACTCGCCGTTTTCATGCATTACCACAAATTGTACGTTCATCAACCCGACAATGCCCAGCCCCAATCCCATGCTCACAGAGTAGTCAACTATAGTGTCGATTTCATCGCTTGTTAGGTTTTGAGACGGATAGACGGCCATACTGTCGCCTGAGTGTACGCCAGTGCGCTCGATATGTTCCATAATGCCCGGAATAAACACTGTTTCGCCATCTGCAACAGCGTCAATCTCACATTCTTTTCCAAAGAGGTATTTGTCAATTAGTATGCGATGTCCTGTATCCAGTTCAGCTGCGGCCTTCATATAGCGCGCCAGATCTGATGCATCATGCACAATTTCCATAGCACGTCCACCCAAGACATATGACGGGCGGACGATTACTGGATAACCGATTAAATCTGCTGTTCGCAATGCCTCTTCTACATTTGTGACAGCGGCACCGGGTGCCTGCGGTATACCCAATCCGGAAAGAAAGGACTCAAAACGTCCTCTGTCTTCAGCAAGGTCTATGGTTTCCGAACTGGAGCCAAGGAGTGGCATTCCGGCGCATGTCAGCGGTTCTGCCAAATTGATGGCGGTCTGCCCGCCGAATTGCACTATAGAAGGCGGTTCCTTGCAGCCATCGCCTGAACCTTCATTCTCAAGTATATCAAGCAAACTCTCAGTGTCCAGTGGCTCAAAGTACAGTCTGTCCGACGTATCAAAGTCGGTGGAAACAGTCTCTGGGTTTGAATTGACCATGATTGATTGACATCCTGCCTTACGCAACACCAAAGATGAATGCACCGAGCAGTAATCAAACTCTATCCCTTGAGCTATACGTATCGGTCCGCTGCCGATAACGACGGCTTTTTTCACGGGAGCCGGAATAGCTTCATTCTCTTTTGCATATGTGCTATAGAAGTACGACGTTGCGGCATCAAATTCAGCAGCGCACGTATCAACCATTTTATAAACCGGGGTAATGCCCCATTCATGACGTAGCTGCCGTACCTGCTCCGGAAGTTTGTCTGACAATACGCCGATTGTAACATCGGGGAAACCCATGCGCTTGGCTTCCAACATTAACTCAGGGTCAAGGGTTTGTGCCAGCAGGCGCTTTTCCATATTAACGATGTTGAGCATTTTGTGGAGAAACCACAGGTCTATCTTGGTTTTTTCAGCGATGCTTTGAGGCGTAACATTGCGCCTTAGTGCTGCCATAATAGCCCATAGGCGTAGGTCATTGGCTTCTGCGTAGTCAAGTTGGCTTTCCGCTTCCCAGCAGGGGTCTTCCCATAAAAGGGTCTTTTTACCGAACTCCAGAGAGCGTATTGCCTTACCAAGCGCTGCCTCAAAAGTATGGTCAATGGCCATTACTTCGCCTGTGGCTTTCATTTGCGTGCCAAGCAGTCTGTCGCCTGAGGCAAATTTGTCAAACGGCCATCGCGGAATTTTGACTACGATATAATCTACCGCGGGCTCGAAAGAGGCAAGGGTTTTGCCGGTGATGGCGTTGGGAATTTCATCCAAATGCTTGCCGACGGCAATTTTGGATGCCACACGTGCTATTGGATATCCCGTGGCTTTACTGGCGAGAGCCGAGGAGCGGCTGACACGGGGGTTGACCTCAATGACTACATATTCCGTGGACGTTGGATTGAGGGCAAACTGGATATTGCAGCCTCCCTCAATCTTAAGGGCGCGGATGATTTTCAATGAGGCTGAGCGCAGCATTTGATACTCGTCGCTTGTAAGTGTCTGAGCTGGAGCAACAACGATGCTGTCACCGGTATGTATGCCAACCGGGTCAAAGTTTTCCATGCTACAAATGGTAACGCACGTATCCGCGGCATCACGCATTACCTCGTATTCAATTTCTTTCCAACCTTTGAGCGATTCTTCAACCAAAACCTGATTAGAGTATGTGAACGATTTGGCCACCAATGTACGAAGTTCTTCCATATTGGCACAAAACCCGCTTCCCAAGCCTCCCAGTGCATAAGCAGCCCGCACAATAATCGGAAAACCGAGTTTTTCGGCTGCCTCCTCAGCAGCTTCAATGGTTTCGACGGCTATACTGCGCGGGGTTTTTACGTTGATTTGGTCTAACTTGTGAACAAACAGATCGCGGTCTTCGGTATCCATAATCGCTTGAATGGGTGTACCCAACACGCAGACGTTGTATTTTTCAAACACGCCATCCTTATACAGCGCTATTCCACAATTAAGCGCCGTTTGTCCGCCAAAGGCCAACAGAATACCATCAGGCTGTTCGCGTTGTATGACTTTTTCCACAAAAAAAGGCGTTACCGGCAGAAAATAAATTTTATCGGCAATACCTTCGGAAGTTTGTACAGTGGCGATGTTCGGATTGATGAGTACCGTAAAAACGCCCTCTTCGCGTAACGCTTTCAGTGCTTGCGATCCGGAATAGTCAAACTCGCCCGCTTCGCCAATTTTCAAGGCGCCCGAACCCAATACAATTACTTTTTTGATGCTTTGTTCCATTGTTTATGAACGATTTACAAAAGCCGGAAATGAAAATATCGCCCGACTTTTCGTTTGCAAAGGTAGTTTTTTTGAAGGAGCTGTGCAAAAGTTGCCTTTCAAAATATCAAATCAATGATTTTCTCTGAACGCTTTCAGTCTAAGTTCCAGGTCGGCAAATTGCGATGGTTGCGTTTGTGATACGCAGGCACGCAATCCTTCCTTACGTTCGCTTCCGGTGATGTGGAGCGCAATAGCGCTGATACCGTAGTACAGCAATTCCTGAAGCAAGGCGCTTCCCGAAAAACCGGGATACGAAACGGTGAAATAAAAACCATCGGCCAGGAGCGCATCCTCATCGCGGTCGTACACAATCTGAAATCCGTAGCGGGTGAACAGCTCCTTCATCACACGGGCTTTATTTCCATATTCCTTCACTTGTTCGATAAATGCAAAACTTCCGTCGTTGGCGGCTTTCAGCATGGCTGCAAGAGCATGTTGCGCCGAGTGTCCCGTTCCTGACGAAATAGCATATAAAGCGCCGTAAACGACTGCATGGGCATAACTGTCGGACGAATAAAACCGTTTCAGGTCAGGATAGCGACGTGCAGATTGCTTGTTGCCTATGAGCATCATGGCGATGCGTTCGCCGGCATAACTGAAAATTTTTGAACCCGATAAAAGCAGCACATATTGCTCCGTGTAGTGCGCTACAGAAGGCTGGTAGGGAGGAACGCCGGGTTTACCGTAATCGTGACGGAAATCCATTCCGAAATACGCCAAATCCTCCAAAACCGTCACATCGTACTGGTTGGCCAGTTCGCCAATGATTTTCAGCTCATTTTCCGAAAAACAAATCCATGAAGGATTGTTGGGATTCGAGTAAACAATGGTGTGGATATTGCCTTCGCCAAGATACTTCTCTAATTGATTGCGAAGATGATTGCCTCGATAATTGTATACGTCAAATGTTTTGTATTTCAGCCCCAACACATGATGCTGCTGTTTTTGTACCGGAAATCCGGGATCAATAAACAGCGTATACTTTTTTTCTGCATGGCAGCGGCTATTGACCGTGAACGCCGCAAAACTGCCCTGCATGGAGCCTACCGTTGGAATGCAGCCCGAAGGAGCAATGTCCATATTCAAAAACAGTTTGGCAAAACGAGATGTTTCCTCTTTCAGTGCAGTGCATCCTTCGATGGACGGATAAACAGACGCTACGCCTTTGCGCAATGCTTCCATTTGTGCGTCAACACCAAACGATACAGCAGGTAAGCCAGGCACGCCCATTTCCATTTTGATGAATTGCTGTCCGGAAGTCTTTTCGATCTGATGTACCAAACGAAGTACCTCACGTATAGAGGATTTGCCTATATCGGTCAGCCCGCTTTCCTTGATCGCAAAGTCTACAATATGTCGTGGTATGATGGTTTCCATTTGTCAAAATCTTTAAAACAGGGTTGGATAATCTTCGTCGTATTTTCTCAGTATACTGGTAATGACGGCTTCGCGCATGAATTTTGACCGGTTGTTGATCCGATATTTTTTACAATATGTTTCGATAGCCTTCAGTTCCTTGTTGTTGAACAGAATAGATTTTTTGTTGACACGCAACAAATCAATGTCCTTTTTTTGCTCCATGGATGTATTTTCAAAAAAAAATTTGACTAAATTATCCTGTTTATTTATGATGTGATGTGTTTTCCACAGAAAGTTATCAATAAGTTGTGAACAATAGTTTTAACTGTTTGGTTGTAAAGTGAATACAGATGCGGCTGTTCACAAAAAAATTGAAAGGCTCAACGAATGAAATAAATGATAACTTTGCCAAAAAATATTCAAAACCAAATCTCTAAATAAAATATACATATCATGAACAAAATCAAAACATTCCTGTTTTTTTCAGTTGTATTGTTTTTTTTCACCGGCTGCGCCTCAACTGAAAAGACGCCTCAAGTCCGCAATGTTATTCTGATGATTGGCGACGGTATGGGGCTTTATCATCCTTATGCCGCCTACACTGCCAACAAGGGCAGTTTAGCCATCTACGAACGGACACAGGCGGTGGGACTTGCCAAAACAATTGCGGCAAACAATTACATTACCGATTCGGCAGCAGCAGGCACTGCCATTGCCTGTGGCGTTAAAACCAACAACGGCATGCTGGGAGTGCTTCCCGATACTTCCGCCGTGAAATCCATGCTGGAATATGCCGCTGACCACGGTTTATCAACCGGCATGGTGGTAGCCTGCGAACTGACCCACGCCACGCCTGCCGCTTTTGTGGCGCATGTGGGCGGAAGAAGCGAAAATGACCATATCGCACTGGATTTGGCACGTTCAAAAATAAATGTAGCCATTGGCGGCGGACGTAAGTTTTTTGAAGACCGCGCAGACGCCAAAAACCTCACCGATTCAATGAAAGCCAAAGGTTTTCGGGTTGCGTACACCATTGACGAGGTAAAAATCGTACAGGAAGGTAATTTGCTGGGCTTGCTGGCCGAAGTATCTCCAGAACTCTATCCTGCACGTGGAGAATTGCTCCCTGAAGGCGTAAAGTCGGCTATCAACATTCTGAACAAAAACAAAAAAGGATTTTTTCTGATGGTCGAAGGATCGCAGATTGACTGGGCGGCTCATGCAAATCATCAGGAAAATGTAGTACACGAAATGCTTGATTTTGACCGCGCTGTGAAAATAGCCTGCGATTTTGCCGAGCAAGACGGAAATACGCTGGTAATCATCACTGCCGACCATGAAACCGGCGGTATGACCATTACACGTGGCAATCTTGAACGTGGCAGCCTGAGTTTGGACTTCTCAAGCACAGGTCATACAGGCGTACCGGTTCCGGTATATACATACGGGCCTGGATCCGAAAAGTTTACAGGGATATACGAAAATACGGAATTTTTACCGAAGGTTTTGGAATTGCTGCGAATAAAAAGATGATACGAAACAGGGTTCATTGTAGACGCTAAAAGCAAAAGCCCACGAAAACTTCAGGGGCTTTTCCGTTTTCAAATTTTCAACCACTTTTTAAAAACGTATTTTGTTTAGGTAGGGTCTGCTGAAAAAGTCAAGCCGTGTCATATTTCCGTATCATCAGTCGCGGGTCAATTTTTCTAACAGCATCTTCCTGGCTGACGTCAAAAAACATTGGATATGCTAAAGTTAAAGTTGAACGACTTTTATGTAAGTCTGGTAGAATTAAAGCGCAACAAAATTTGGCGGAAGTGGAAACCGATGACGGCGAGCGTTTTGTTTTGTCGGTAAATCCGGATTTGGAATATTCACAAAGATAATATCTTGAAATGCAGAAAGATAAAGCACAAAAGAGAATAAAAGAGATCAAAGAAAACTGGAATTTAAGGAGATTACAAAACAGTGATAACGAACTGAAAATCAAAATGAAACAATAAACAAGAACCTGAACCGGTATCCCAGGCTGGCGTAAGATAAAAAATTGGCGTAGCGAACTGAAAAGTCTCATGCGCAAAGTTGGCCGTATCAGTGGGGGCGGCGGCAAAAATAAGCAGGAACAACTGCACCGTTCCGTATTGTCGT
>WRHS01000006.1 GCA_009783135.1 Dehalococcoidia bacterium | reverse complement strand
CGCAGGGCAAATCCATTGATGTAGGAACCTGTGATTGAGAATACTGGGTACCGATAAGTGCTCCTTTGTGCCAGTGATCATAGATATCACCGAAGAACAAAGTCGCGGCCATAATGAGTTCAGCTCCTGAGAGCATTTCCTTGATGGCACCTCTTCTGAAAATGGTACCGCCTGTCTCAATGACATTCCATATGCCCAGCATTTCAATCTCACCGGTTTCGGTATCGACAGTCAACTCGGCGCAGGTTCCGCAACTGCCTTGGGTATTGGCAAGGTCATAACCGATGCCTTGCCAACCGAGGCTTGTGTTGGGGAGAAGACCACCGATAGCAAGCGGGTAGCTGGTGGATGAGGGTACAGGGAGCCCCTCATTGACATAGATGACGTTCTCTTTTGGATCCAGATCTTCAATAGACAACCAACCGATGTTGACAGTGATAACTGAGGAAGCGGTATAACCTGAGCCTGGGTTGGTGACACCGAGGGATACCAGTTTCCCGCCGGTCACGTAAGCCACAGCAGTAGCACCGCTGCCACCGCCTGTAGCTGAGATGGTGACTCTTGGTGCTCCCGTATAGCCATCGCCCTGATCAGTGACGGTGAAAGACGTGATTCTTCCGTCTACAACGTTGGCAGTAGCAACCGCTCTCTTGCGGTCAGCCGGAATGCTGTCATTGATGCCGGTGAAAACTGCGTTAGCCAAAGCAAGAGTGAGGATTTCCGTGCGGGCTTTGTCTGCCATATTGTAGGCAGCGCCACCGGCGCCGGCGGTGAATCTGGAACCAGCCTGCATGCTGCTATCCAGAGATCTATCAGTTCTGGCGGCATCCGTTGCATGCACATTGTCATAACCAACTCCCACTCTTTCAGCAACGATACTGGCCATGGCGGACGGAGCACCGCTCGGACCGCGACCAAAACCGACATTGATGTAGAAGTGTGGGGTGTTGTTGATGGCGTTTGCGACCATGCTCATTCTACGGCCGGAACCATTGACATTGCCGTGACCGTCGACGTGGCAGGTGAGGGCAATACCATGCTTTTTGGAGCCGATGTCTCTGGCTTTTGGAGCGTGCCATTTACTGGCATAACCGCTCTCGTCGTACAGCTTTTTAAGCATTACCTTGAGTTCCAAGCCTCTATAGGCATTATAACCTGTCGCTGCCGGGGAGTGCGAATCACGCAGGTTGTTCATGCGCAACTCATAAGGAGACATATTCATTTTTTCCGCCAGTCTGTCGATAGCAGAATCGTAAGCCAAACATGACGGAGGATCACCAACGCAGCGATAAGAACCGCGGGCGGGTGTGTTGGTGTAGAGCGCCTGCGTAACATGGCGATACGTAGGTATGGTAAATGACTGCTGTATGCCGGTGAAATCACATTGTGCGCTGCCGCCGCTTGCGCCGCAAAGTATGGCACTGGCATCGTAGACATCAATCGCGCCGCGTGTCTTGGCGCCGATTCTGATGCTCTGTTTGGTGCCGGACTGGCGGGCATGCGTGGTGATATTGGTGTTACGGGTTTCAATCAGGGTGACAGGAGCGCCGCCGACCATCAAAGACATTCTGGCGGTAAGCCCCATGTTCGGTGCCGAGTTCTTATCGCCATGACCGCCACCGGTGCCCTGGGAGAAAGAGTGTACGGTTGGTACGAGGGTACCTCCTCTGTTTAGCTGCCCGTAGAAAGTAGAATGTGCAGAGTGGAGATTCTGGGTACCGGTCCAGCAGTAGACATGATCACCGATCCACCATGCCGTGTTGCCGTGAGGCTCCAGCATATTGTGCGCATAGCACGTGGTGAAATCCTGCTCATGCTCGGCTTTGTACAGACACTCGGAGTATGCTTGTTCAATCTGCGTAGCAGTTGTACCGGACGGGCGAACAGTGGTGCTTGGGTTCTGCAGATTAACACTTGCCGAGCCTGCTGGTGGAGAATCGGGGTCCATGGCATCGTATGGGCTGGTTACCCATGGTAAAGGTGTGTAATTAACTTTAATGAGACCGCATGCATACAAGGCGGTGTGCCAATCATCTGCTACAACAGCAGCCACAGGGGCGCCCCAATAGGTGAAAGTTTGGGTTAAGCAAACATTGCTTCCGTAATTCCCTCTGGCATCCAAGTGGTTAAGTACGGCACGTACGCCTTTTACTTCAAGAGCCCTGGAGAAGTCAATATCAGGCTCGAGAAGCGTGATGGTTGCCGAGGCTCTTGCGGCTATTCTCGGGTTGCCGCCTGAGAAAGAAACGGTGGGCGGAGTAGAATAACCATTGCCGCGTTGAATGATGTTGATTAAGACGACTTTGCCATCGAAAATGCTGGCTGTAGCTACGGCACCGCCCGGGATAGTGACAGTGGGCGGGAAGTCATAGCCCTCGCCGGGTTCTTCAATGGTAATTCTGTCGAGACGGCCGCCGGGTCCAACCATGTTAACGCTACCCTTGGCACAGTCAGCTGTTTTGATGGCGCCGAAATATCTCTTGCCGCAACACTGGTCGGCATAGTACTGGAACTTACCGGTCAGGATTTCATAAGTATGCTTATCTCTGTTTTCGAGTTTACCAACTACATTTCTTGCCATTTATCTTACACCTCCATCTCCGGTGAGGGCGTCAACTACCTTTTTGATGTTACCACACAGGCATGCGTGGCCTGAAACGGCCATACGAGCCTGTTCGTAAGTGGGGTTGCTGGTAGCCTTGAGCAAACCTGCACCGGCCATAATAAAGCCAGGCGTACAATAGCCGCACTGGAAAGCATCCTGTTCATAGAACCTTTTTTGTACATCGCTGAGTGAGTCAAAATATGACGAGCCGACTGTAACGTCGTTAGCGGCAGTGGCAAGACCTTCAATGGTGGTAATTTTTTTGCCTTGGCACTCTCTTGATAGGATGAGACATGAAAACATTGCAACATCGTCAACCAAAACAGTGCAGGAACCGCATTCTCCCATGCTGCAGGCGACTTTTGTGCCATAAAGACCAAGCCCATCACGTAATGTGGTGGATAACAATTCTGAGTCTTTCACGGCGAAAGCATAGGTCTTACCATTGACTTCAAATTCTACGACGGCCTGATTGTCGGCAAGGGGATGACATTGAGCCATATGCGCTCTGAGCGCATCAACAGTGTCAAAGCTTGCATCATCGAATGCACAGGCGTATTTGGTTTCTTTGATGGCTGTTGTACTGGGATCTTCTGGGTCGGTGCATCTGCAGGCCCCCAAAAATGCCATTGAGCCTACTGTTGCGCCGCCAACCACCAGTCCGGCGTCTTTGAGAAACTCTCTACGGGATAGTCCTACTTTTTTTTCTTCGGACATTTTTCTTTTGATAACCTCCTTAGTTAAGTTGTATCCAACCTAGAATGATAGTCGGAATTAATTTCCATCATGCAACAATGTGGTGTTTCGACATCACCTCCTCTAACTTACTATTCTTAAATAATGGCTCCAATCTTACTGTGGCTTATTGTTCGTGTTTCCATCCAAGTGCTACGGGAATAGTGTAAATACTTAGAACTGGTATGAGCCGACGGATGCAAACGCGCAACTCTCCCGCACCTGAATAATTAAGGCCACCAGTCGCATTCTATATCGGATTTGCATATCTGTCAAGTATTTGTATTGGTTTGAACGGTGTCAATTTATTGTAGGGTTTTCCGTAAGAGTAACTTCTGGTTATGGTACGATAAATTGGACACTAAGTTAAGAGAAATAGGTGTACAGTTTATGGGCAGAAAGATACTAAAGAACCGTAGCTTGGAGAAATATACACCGCATCGTATTTTGTTATATCAGGTTCAGTATATTGATATACTTCCATGATACTACAAGTACTAGGTGAGTACCCGTCGTAAGAGTCTGCCGGGAATTGTTTAGGGTATCCATTAGAGCTGGACACGCTGTCGCTCCAACTGCCAAGATACGCAGATCCAGTCCAACCAGTGTGCACACAGTTACTGTAACCAAGGGGGATACCGCTACAGCTTTCCCAGTGAAGATCGTAAATATTACAGTCGAATTCCCAAATTTCAGTATAGAGAATATAACCAGTTGTTTCATATGAAACTAAATAGGTAGGGGTGAAACAAAAAATAAAACCTTCAAAGAAATCAGCGAAGTATGCTTCTGTGGAATATATATCTTGTAGTGTTCCATCAACGTAATATTGAATTTCATAAGGCACATAGAAACCCCATGAAGATATCGGAGATTCAGGGTAGGCGATATATTGCGTATACCACGCTTCTTCCTCAATCGGAATAGCAGTTACAGGGACGATGCTACTGAATACCAAAATAGCAACCATCGTAAGACTTACAAATAGTTTTGTGAAGATAGCTTTTGTGTGTTTCATATTTACCTCCTTGAATTGTTGTGCAAAGTCAACCTATTGATTAGCATACACTAGGTAACTTGTGTAGTAAGGCAATCACCCCCCTTTGCATATGAATCTTAACTGCAGGAAGTGTATCGGTGCTAGTTAAACCATTCTAACATGTCTTGATGCAACGAACAATGGTTTGTATAGGTCCGAATACCTGATTGTTGATATACATTAGCTGTCCTCGTATGCGTGGTAAATTGACGTATGCTTGTTACCATTGCTATCATAACCGGACAATGAACAATAGAATAACACTTTTCCCCTACAAAACAAATATTAATGATGCAGACCATTTGAGCATTGGCGGCTGTGATGCGGTTGAGCTTGCGGCGAGATATGGTACTCCGCTTTATCTTTTCGACGAGCCGACGCTGCGCGGGCGTTGCCGTGAATTTAAAGATGAGTTTGGGAAGCGCCACCCAAATACCACCGTGGTATATGCCGGCAAGGCTTTTCTTCATACGTCCCTTGCGGCTCTATTGAAGGAAGAAGGCTTGGGGCTGGATGTGGTTTCCGGAGGCGAGCTTCACATTGCCAAAACAGCCGACTTCCCACCAGAGCGAATTTATTTTCATGGCAACAACAAGTCGGCTGACGAGTTAAGCGCTGCACTCAAACAGCAGGTTGGGCGCATCGTGGTGGATAACATTGATGAGCTGCGCGTCTTGGCGGCGTTGGCTGATGAAAGCGGCAGGACTCAGGATATTTTGCTGCGCATTACCCCTGGTGTGGATGCCCATACACATAGCCATATCGCAACGGGCGGAGTCGGCAGTAAATTTGGCTTTGCGCTGTGTGACGCCGAAGAGGGCATTTCGTGCGCCATGTTGCTGCCCGGCGTCAATCTTGTGGGGCTGCATTTCCATGTTGGCTCGCTAATTGATGAGGCAACTCCATATCTGGATGCCTTGGATGTCGTGATGAAACTGGCCTTTGATGCGAAGGAGAAGTATGCTGTTGGGCTGCGTGAACTCAATGTCGGTGGTGGTTATGCGGTGCCTTACACTGTTGAGGACAAAGTACCCGATATATCCTACTACGCCGGGCAGATTACGGGGCGTATTATGGTCTTATGTCAGTCTTTAAATATGGCGCCTCCGAAATTGGTCATTGAGCCCGGGCGTTCTATAGTTGCGCAATCTGGTGTGGCGCTATATCGTGTCGGTAGCATCAAGGATGTTGCCGGACCGGTGCGTTATGTGGCAGTGGATGGCGGCATGGCGGATAACATCCGTCCGGCACTTTATGCGGCGCGCTATGAGGCGGTGCTGGCCAATCGCATGAATGAAGAAAACACTGAGCAGGTCACAATAGCGGGGCATTTCTGTGAGTCCGGTGACATATTGGTGCATGATATCATGCTGCCGCCGGTCTCCTCCGGCGATATTATCGCTGTGCCTGTGTGCGGCGCTTACTGCCTGCCGATGGCCAGCAACTATAATGCTGCTCTCAGGCCGCCAATCGTGATGTTATCCGACGATTCTGACCGTCTTGTGCGTCGTCGCGAAACATATCAGGACATTACCCGTTGCGATATGCCGTAAAAACTGGGGGGGTTGTATGTGGCAGGTGATAGGTCATGAACTGGCGCAAGCCCGTATCAGGAAAGCTTTATACAAAGGTACTTTGGGGCATGCCTATCTGATTAGCGGGTTACCCCATATAGGCAAGATGACGCTGGCTTTGACGCTTGCGCAAGCGCTCAATTGCTGTCAGGCGGAGAGTCCTTGCGGGGTTTGCCCTGTATGCCGGCGCATTGTCTCTGCAGCACATCCTGACGTGCGGGTGGTGGCGCTGGAGAACCCCTCCTCAGATGACAAATCAAATTCGCGTATCGAAATCAGCATTAAGCAGGTGCGTGATGATATCCATCACTGGGTCAGCTTGCCGGCATTTGAGGGAAAATACCGCGTGTTTATTATTGATGCGGCAGAGATGCTTTCATCTGAGGCGGCTAACTGTCTTTTAAAGACACTGGAGGAACCGCAGGAGAAAGTAATATTTCTGCTTTTGAGCAATGAGCCATCCCGTCTGCCGGAGACGGTTATATCGCGTTGTCAGCGCTTGGACTTGAGACCTGTGGCTGCGTCCAAGATTGAGGCGGCGCTGTTGACACAGGGAGTTGCGGCTGAAGGAGCACGTTTATTAAGCCGCCTGAGCCGGGGTTGTCCCGGCTCAGCACTGATGGCAACCTCTGATGAAAGTGTGCTGGAACGCCGCGCAGAACGCCTAAGCCGCCTGCTTGATGTGCTCGCCGGTAATCTTGAGACACGTTTTGAGTATGCCGCAGAGCTCGCTACACGTTTTACACAAAGGCGCACTGAGGTACGCGAGGCATTGGGGGATTTGTTGGGGATTCTGCGCGATATGCTGCTGTTTGGAATAGGCTTAGGAGCTGAAATTGTTAACCTTGACTACGGCGACAAATTGCAATTATTGGCGCAAGAATTTAACATAAAGGAAATCCGTAAAGGTATAACTGCTGTAAGCGTTGCCTTAAGGCAGCTTTGGCAGAATGCCAGCCCGCGTTTGGTGCTGGATGTGATGATGCTGGATATGCCTTCGGTGAATTTAAAAAAAGTCTGAACATAGGGGTGTGTGATGTTAGAAATAGTAGGTGTGCGTTTTCGCAAAAACAGCAAGATATATCATTTTGAACCTGCGGGATTGGGGCTAAAGCTGGGTGATAATGTTGTGGTCGGAACGGTTAACGGACTGGCTTTGGGACGGGTGGTGCTGTTTACAACCAAAGATGCCGCAGGAGAGTTGGCTGAGCCCATTAAGCCTGTTCTAAGGCTGGCAAATGCAGAGGATATTGAGCGAGCTGCGCACTTATGCTCCAAAGAATGGGATGCGCTTGCAGAAACGAATCGCTTGGTGGGTGAGCTCAATCTGCCTATGAAGCTCATTTCCGCTGAGTATAACTTGGATGCTTCGCATTTAGTGGTTTTTTTCAGCGCAGACGGACGCGTGGATTTTCGTGATTTGGTGCGTGAGTTGAGCCGTAGCCTAAAAGTGCGTGTTGAGTTGCGCCAAATAGGTCCGCGTGATGAGGCCAAATTGCTGGGAGGCTTCGGCAGGTGCGGGCGTGAACACTGCTGCGCTGCTTTTTTGGATGAGTTTTCGCCGGTCTCCATCAAGATGGCTAAGATACAGGATTTGCCGCTTAATCCCATGAAGATATCTGGTGTGTGCGGGCGGCTGCTTTGTTGTCTTGGTTATGAATGCGAACAATATCGTGCGCTTAAAGAAAAAATGCCGTCCAACGGGCAGCGTGTTATGACCGATACAGGTATTGGCGTTGTGGTGGGGCAGAACACTCTGGAGGAGAAGGTTCTGGTGGAGTATGAAACAGGTGTGCGCATTGAGCTGCCTGCCTCAAAGGTTAAAATACTGGAACCCCGCCCGTCTGAAAAAGGCACACCGCAGGCATCCCGTTCCGCGGCGGCACCTGCCTCGCAGACTGCCGGAAATGAGCCGCCAGGCGCTTTGAGTGAAGCGGGCAATGCGCAAAACGGCGAAACGACAACTGAGGTTCCCAAAAATGAATCCACCTAAATAATGACCAGCCTGCGGCGTATTGCAGCGAACTCTGCGTTTTTGCAAATGCAGCGGCATGCCATGGCAACTTTAGACTTGAGGTTCTTGAAAACTTTCTATGGTTTGCCTGATGTTGGCAAATGAGTCATCCACTGCCTGAGTTTCGGCTGAGCTTGGTGCCTCATCTGGTCTTAGGTCGATGTTTTTGCGGCATCCCGGGCAAGAGACGCTTTCCTGCCGCTTGATCTGGCTGAGTTTAACCTCCAACTCGGCGTCACATTCCGGACAGTGAATTTCAATCTCAAAATCTTCAAACAATGCCTTATCCTTTATTTTGAACGGTCGGAGGTTCTGTGTTTCTGATAGGGTTGTTTTGCGGGCACCGATGACACCATACTTGTACGGAAGTCAGGCGCTGTAATGTTGAAAGGGGTACTCATTTTCGGGTCGGCCAGACGCGAGCCGATACGGCTTTCGATTTCCTCTAGCCGCATATTAGTGGTGATGACCATGGGTAATTGTGCGTTGTAGCGGTAGTTGATTATCTGGTACAGCTTTTCTTTTTCCCAGGGGGTGGCATTCTGTGCCCCGAAATCATCCAGCACCAGCAGTGGGGTTGTCTTTATATTCTCAAAAAGCCGGTCGTAAGATGTTTTGCTCTCCGGCGAGAAAGTGGCGCGCAATTGGTCCAAAAACTCCGGCACTACCACAAACTGCGCCGCCTGTTGGGCCTGGTAGCGGAAATTTACGATGGCTGCCGCGAGGTGTGTTTTACCGCAGCCTGTTCCTCCCTGGAATATTACCCAGCCGTCAGGTGCCTTGGCAAAACCAAGCGCCAGATCATAAGCGCGTGACAGATTATCCTGCTGCTCCTGCGGTAAGTTGATGCGGCGGTGATCGAAAGTCGCGAAAGTCATATTTTTTTGCAGTTCCAGACCTTCTCTCCAGCGGTAATCTGCTTCTTTGATGTCATCGTCGAATGAGAACAACTGGCATAACGTTTCGTTTTTCAGACGGCTGCGCAAACGCATATCCATCTGATCCGGTGTGATTTCTGATGTTATGACGGTAGGTAGTTCGTAGTTGAAGCGGTGCGTCAAAAGCTGGTCTAGTTTTTCCTGCGCCCAAGGGGTGGCGGCCTGTATTCCAAGGTCATCCAAAACCAGGAGCGGCGCGCTGCGCACCTGGTCGAATAAACGGTCGTATGTCTGCGTGCTGTCAGGGCTGAAAGCCGAGCGTAAGTGATCCAGCAAATCGGCGGCAGTGATAAAAAACACCACAGAGTCGTGTGAGATACGCTCGCTTGCAATCGCTGCGGCCAGGTGTGTTTTGCCGCTTCCTACAGCACCGATGAATACCAGCCAGCCGGATGGGGCTGCGGCAAACTTTTTAGCTGCCGTGAAAGCGGCACCGTAACGCTGTTGCAGTCGGGCATCTCCGCTGCATCCACATGGCGCAAGCTTGTCGAAGGAAACATTTCTCAGAGCACCCATGTTTGCATATGTTTCCAGTTGTTTGCGGTGCTTGGCTGTGCCTTGCTTTTGTATGCACCGGCATGGAATAGCATCGCTGTAATTTGTTTTGCCGTCAGCAAACAGGGGATAAACGAAGCCGGCACCATTGCAGATGGTGCAGACGTTTTCAGTGTGCGACTGTTTTTTAGCGGTGGATAAGGTGTCCGTATTGGCCGCGGATATACCTGTCGGGGTCTTCTTGGGAAGTATTTTGCCGATATGTTCCATCTTTTTTACCTTCGCTGGTCCAGCGTTCCAGTATACGTGAAATATAGCGCCAGTTGCGCTTGTTGGCATAAACCGCCTCGCGCAGAGCATCGCGGAGCCATTCCTCTGAATACTGCGCCTGCGCATCCTTTAACTCTTCGGCGATCATAGGTGTCAGCATACCGATATTTTCTTCATAGAGGCTGAAAATGTCAGGTTGCTTTGCCGGAATAAAAGCTGGTCTTACAGCTTCAATTTGGGGCAGATTGAGGTATCCGCTGCGTATTTTCTCAACTGCCCGGCGGTCACTTGGTGTGTTTAGAAAATACAAATGCTCGCGCACGTTTTCATTTGTGACCTCAACACGGATGATAATCCCGCGTTTTACGGCTGATGCCAAAGGTTCCTCTATTGTCTCGGCTGCGGACTTGCCCGGGCTTTGCATGCCGGCAAGTAACGGTGCGTTTGAGAAAAGCTCACTTTGGCTGACGTACCGCAGGCTGCCTTTTTTTGAGTAAATTGCCTGAAAAATGAAAAGGACGCACTTCAGTTCGTTTGTTTCCATATCCGGCATGAGCAAACTCAGAAAGAGGTTTGGAATGGGTGTGCACTGCATATTGGCCGGGAATCCGTCAAAGTTTTTCATGGCAGTTGCGCTGTTGCATCGTGCAGATTATCAAATTTGGTAAGAGCGTTCTTAAAACGCACTTTGATCTGTCCGATTGGACCATTGCGATGTTTGGCTACAATGATGTCGGCAATCTCGCGCGGATACACCTGATTCGGATGTTCGCGTTCCCACTCCTCTTCGGTTTTGTAGTATACCTCATCGCGGTAGATAAAAATCACGATGTCGGCATCCTGCTCAATGGCCCCCGATTCCCTGAGGTCTGAAAGTTGGGGTATATGGATGGCGCGTCCTTCCACGGCACGTGAGAGCTGCGAGACGGCGATCAGCGGAACATTTAGCTCGCGT
The DNA here is from genome assembly GCA_009783135.1 of Dehalococcoidia bacterium. GTDB lineage: Bacteria > Chloroflexota > Dehalococcoidia > Dehalococcoidales > UBA1222 > WRNG01. The sequence goes on along the minus strand of WRHS01000006.1, from coordinate 17,839 downwards.
GCAAGCCCCTTGAGCGAACGGGTGATGTTGGATAACTCCTGTACGCGGTTTTCCGAGCGTCCCTCGCTTTGCAGCAACTGCAGGTAGTCGAGGATGATTAAGTCCAACGGTTGTTCGTAGTGCAGTCGGCGCGCTTTACTGCGCATTTCAACCACCCGTACCATAGGGGAATCATCAATATATATGGAAGCCGAAGAAAGCTTGCCATGCGCATCCATAATGGCCTGTTCTTCCTCAAAGTTGTTGCTCCCCAGCCGTATGCGTTTGGAGTTCACCTCAGCCTCTGAGGCCAGCAGGCGCTGCACCAGCGATTCATTTGACATCTCAAGGCTGAAAATAGCCACACAGGCACCCTGTCCTATGGCCGCGTTGCGTGCGATGTTCATGGCGAGGGACGTTTTACCCATTGACGGGCGTCCGGCCAATACGATCAGATCGGAGCGCTGCATGCCACCGAGCAATTCATCCAGCCCGTGAAAGCCTGTGTTGATGTACGGTATGCGCTGGAAAATGCCCTCTTCCGGTTTTGGAGTTTCCTCAAAGTATTTGTCCAAGATGCTCTTGATGGGTACGAAATCCAAGCGTCCGCGCTCGTTGCGCAGGCGGAACAGTACGTCCTCGGCTTTGTTAAGGGTGCTGCCGGTATCGGGGTCGGCCTCATAACCCAGAGAGGAAATCTTGTCGCCGGCCGATATGAGCTGGCGCATGATTGATAGGCGATAGACTATTTGGGCGTAATGCTCAATGTCCAAAGATGTTGGTACAACGGAAATCAGGTGGTTCAGGTATGCGGCGCCGCCGATTTTATCCAGTAGTCCTTGTCGGTCCAGTTCCTGGGCTACAGTGATTTGGTCAATTGCTTCATCGCGGTGATAAATGCTCAGCTCCGCCTGATATATCAGGCGGTTGGCCTCGGATAAGAAGTCGTCCGGTCGCAATAAAACAGCCACCTGATATACGCATTTGCCATCAATTAGCAGTGAGCCGTTGACGGCCTCCTCAGCGTCTATATCGTGAGGTGGTAGATTAACGCCGGTCATTTAGCTTTCCTCACAGCTGATGATGATTTTGACGCTGGGCGTCAGATCACTTGAAAGGCGCACGAGCGCCTCAAAGGTGCCCGTATGGCGCAAAGGTTCGGTCAGTTCCACTTTGCGCTTGTCGATTTCGCTGCCAAGCAGTTTTGATAGCGCCGCGGCGACGTCACTGTTCGTAATTGAACCGTAAAGCTGCCCTTTGTTGCCTACCTTGCCTTTCAGGTTAACGGTTACGTTTTCAATGCGCTGGGACAACACCTTTAGCTCAGCCCTGTACTCCTCCTTGCGGCGTGTCTCGGCGCGCTTTTGTGCCTCCAGATGCTGTTGAATATCAGCGTTTGCCAAAACAGCCAACTTTTTGGGAATGAGGAAGTTGCGTGCGTATCCGTCATTCACTTCCTTGATCTCATTAGCTTTGGCAACATTAGGAACATCTTTTAGAAAAATGACTTTCATGACAGTATTACCTCAGGAAAATATCAGCCATACATTATAACCTATGCTTCACCTACTGAAAACATGGCAGCGGGGCTATTTCGCTTTTTATTTTTGTAGTTTGCGGCTCTGAGAAATTATCTTTCTTCGACCCATCTTTTAGCGCTTAAGGCGGCAACCGCGCCGTCACCTGATGCTGCGATCACCTGGCGAATTGAGTTATGGCGGATATCCCCGGCTGCAAAAATTCCGGGAATACTGCTTTGCATATGCCCGTCCACGACAATCATACCGCTCTCGTCCAGCGCCAGCAGGTTTTTTAGATAAGCGGTATTGGGTATGATGCCGATGGAGGCAAATATGCCGTCAAGCATAAGCTCGGAGGTTTGTTGGCTGCTCACATTTTTAAGAAGCAGCTTTTCTACAAAATGCTCTCCTTGCACAGCTTCTGCTACAGTACTGAGGATAAATTCAATTTTGGTCTCCGCTCTTGTGCGTTCCTGCATAACAGTTGTGGCACGCAGTTGCTCCCGTCGGTGAATGATATATACCTTGCTGGCAAATTTGGACAGGTGCAATGCTTCATATAAGGCTGAGTTGCCACCTCCAATAACCGCCACGGTTTTTTCGCGGTAGAAAGGCGCATCACAGGTAGCGCAGTATGAAACACCGCGTCCGGTAAATTCCTTCTCCCCGGGGATATTCAGCCGCTGCTTATCCGAGCCGCCGGCAATGATGACGACCTTGGCCGTATATTCATCATCGGCGGTTTTTACGCCAAAGCCATGCGGTGGAAGCGCCGAAATGCAGAGCACTTCCGATGTGGCTTCCTGTAAGCCATATTTCTGCGCCTGCTCGTGCATTTTTTGTGTCAAATGCATCCCTGAAACACCTTCCGGAAATCCGGGGTAGTTATCCACTTTGTCAGCCTCGTTAATCATGCCGCCTATGAGACTTTTTTCAATGAGTAGCGTGTTCAGGCGGTCGCGTGCGGTATAGATTGCGGCTGAAAGCCCTGCCGGGCCGCCTCCGATAATTACCACATCAAATTTTTGATTCGTATTTTCTTGGCTCATCTTTGACCTCATTCGGGTTGCGTTGCGCAAATATGTGTGTCTGGCAGTGGCGACAGCGTTGTTTGGGAACTCTGCCAGCATACCATTATAACATGTCTTTTACACATGTGGGCAGGTGTGCTAATCGCTGTGCTTTGTTGTTGATGCAGAATGGCTAGATGCAGAACCCCTTAAATCGCGATGGTGCGTCTGGTGCGCGCTTTGCGGCTAGCAATGCTGCACCAATCGCCCCCATAAGCTGCGGCGTCTGCGGGATAATCAGCTGACAAAGCAACTCTTGTTGCAAAGCACGCACAATGCCGTGGTTGAGTGCCAGCCCACCCTGGAACACCACAGGTGTGAGTATTTCCTTCCCTGCTGCTACGCTGTTGAGGTAGTTATGCACCAGCGTTTGACATAAACCATATAGAATATCTTCCAGTTTGGCGCCGCTTTGCTGTTTGTGGATCATCTCAGACTCGGCGAAAACGGTGCAGCGCCCTGAAAAATGGTCCGGTGTATTTGAAAGGCAGGCAAGCTCTCCAAGATTTTCCATTGTCAAGCCCAGCCGCTGCGCCTGGTGGTCAAGGAAACTGCCGGTGCCGGCAGCGCAAACGGTGTTCATGCCGAAATCCAGCACCAGCCCGTCTTTGAGTAAAATGATTTTGCTGTCCTGCCCGCCGATTTCAATTATGCTTCGTGCATGCGGAAAGTAGTGCAGGGTAGCTGCCGCATGAGAGGTAACCTCGTTTTTGACAATATCCGCACCGACAAGGCTTCCTGCCAATTCACGGGCGCTTCCGGTAACTGCCACTGATGCTATGGCTGCGTCTTGAGGGAGTTGCTGCTGAATTGTCAGCAGACCGGCTTTCACCGCCGCTTCCGGTTGCCCATGTGTTGGCAGACACGCCTGTGCGGCCTGCCGGCTCTCTGTGTCAAGGAGCGCCAGTTTGGTGGAAACAGAGCCGACATCAATGCCGAGATAGTAATTCATTTTCCTCAATGAAAAATCAACCCCAAAATTTTCTGACAGGAGTATATACCAAGCATCCACATCCGTAAACCGAAGCTGGTGTGGATATATTTAGGTTTGCCCCAAAGCAAAGGCGATGCTAAAATGTGCAGGTAAATTTTTATGCCTTACAATACCATTTTCATCAAGGGCGCACGCGAGCATAATCTCAAGAATGTTGACGTGACAATTCCGCGCGACAAGCTGGTGATTATTACCGGTGTTTCCGGCTCAGGTAAGTCCTCGCTGGCATTTGATACCATTTATGCCGAGGGACAGCGGCGCTATATGGAGTCCCTTTCAGCCTATGCGCGACAATTCTTAGGGCGCATGGAAAAACCCGACGTGGACTACATTGAGGGGCTAAGCCCGGCTATTTCCATTGACCAAAAGGGTGTTAGCCACAATCCGCGCTCCACAGTTGGAACCATCACTGAAATTTATGATTATCTGCGCCTGCTTTTTGCGCGCGTAGGGCATCCGCATTGCCCGCAGTGTGGGCGTGAGATTTCCATGCAAACGGTACAACAAATTGTGGATGCGGTGCAGGCGTTGCCTGCCGGCTCGCGCATACTTGTGCTTGCGCCAATTGTAAAAGACCGTAAAGGCGAGTACAAAGAGGTCTTTGAGGAACTGCGCCGCAGCGGTTATGCCCGCGTGCGCGTTGACGGCACGACCATGGAGCTTGATAGTGATATTGAGCTGGACAAGAAAAAAAAGCACACCTTGGAGGTTGTCATTGATCGATTGGTCATCGGGCAGGAGGGGAACTTGCCCCGCATTGCCGATTCGGTGGAAACGGCACTCAAACAAGGCAAAGGGGTAGTGTTAATTTCCATCGTGGAAGGAGAGGAAATCCTCTTCTCCGAGCAGTTTGCCTGTCCTGATTGCGGCATCAGTATAGGTGAGGTGGAACCCCGCACATTTAGCTTCAATAGTCCGCATGGTGCTTGTCCTGCCTGCACCGGTTTAGGTGTGAAAATGGAGTTTGACCCGGAACTTGTAATTCCAAACAAGGAGCTTTCCCTGTCGGAGGGGGCTATTCATCCGTACCAGTGGCAGACGTGGTATTTCTCGCAACTGGAGAGTCTGGCGCAGCGGCATCATTTTTCGCTAAACACACCGGTTAAAAATCTCAAAGAGGATTTTATGCAGTTGGTGCTCTTCGGAGAGGGCGGAGAGGCGCGTACTTATCGTAATCACTTTGGCAGGTTGCGCCCCTATCATGACGGCTTTGAGGGCGTCATTCCGCGTCTTGAACGCCTGCATCGTGAAACCGAGTCTGAGTTGTCGCGTATGGCACTTGAGCAGTATATGGTGACACTGCCGTGTCAGGTATGCGGCGGCAGGCGTCTTAAACCTGAGGCGCTTGCGGTGGCCATAGGCGGCGTAAATATCGTGCAGGCTGCCGGTATGTCTGTGAGTAAGTCGATGGAATGGGTCTCAGCCCTTGGCGCTGAGCAGACTGTCCTTAGCAATAAGGAGAGCACGATTGCCCGTGAAATTCTCAAGGAAATTTCGTCACGGCTGCGTTTTTTGGTGAATGTAGGGCTGGACTATCTTACGCTTGAGCGTTCTGCGGGAACACTTTCAGGCGGTGAGGGACAACGCATCCGTTTGGCGACACAAATCGGTAGCGGGCTGATGGGCGTGATGTATATTTGTGATGAGCCCACCATCGGCTTGCATCCGGCTGACAACTATCGCCTGGTGGAGACATTCAAACATTTGCGTGATTTGGGCAACAGTTTGGTGGTGGTTGAACATGATGAAGCCATCATGCGTGCAGCGGACTACATTATTGATATGGGGCCGGGGGCTGGAGAGCATGGAGGGGAGGTGGTTGCGGCAGGGACCTTGGATGATATTCTGCATTCGGAGGCGTCACTTACAGGGCAATATCTTTCCGGACGTAAGCAAATCCCTGTTCCGCCACAGCGGCGGGAGGGTAACGGCGCGGAGATTGTAATAAAGGGGGCGCGCCAGAACAATCTCAAGGGTATTGACGTGCATATACCGCTGGGCAGACTGGTGGTTGTCACCGGTGTTTCGGGCTCCGGCAAGAGCACACTGGTTAATGAGGTGCTTTATGGCAAACTGGCGCAGGTACTATATAAAACACGTGAAAAACCAGGCGAGGCAGATGCAGTGCTGGGTATTGAGAACATTGATAAGGTTATCAATATTGATCAGTCTCCTATCGGGCGCACACCGCGTTCGAACCCGGCCACATATACCGGTCTGTTTACCCATATACGTGAGTTGTTTGCCACATCACCCGAATCCCGCCGGCGCGGCTATGCAGCGGGAAGATTTTCTTTCAATGTTAAGGGCGGGCGCTGTGAGGCCTGCCACGGCGAAGGTTTTATTCAAATTGAAATGCAGTTTTTGCCGGATGTCACTGTGGCATGCGATATATGCCACGGCGCGCGCTATAACCGTGAAGTTCTGGAAATCAAGTTCAAGGACAAAAGCATTGCCGATGTGTTGAATATGACTGTGGAAGAGGCTTTATGTTTCTTTGAGCATTTTCCGAAAGTCAAAAACAAGCTTGAAACACTATATGCCGTCGGGTTGGGCTATATTCGTTTGGGACAACCGGCACCGCATCTCTCGGGCGGTGAGGCTCAGCGCATCAAGCTTGCCACGGAACTGTCGCGGCGCGCCACCGGCCGAACGCTGTATATTCTGGATGAGCCGACAACGGGGCTGGCATTTGAGGACGTCGCGGCGCTAATGCGTGTGTTGCAGCGCCTTGTGGATGGCGGCAACTCAGTGGTGATTATTGAGCATCATTTGGACGTTATTAAAAATGCCGACTGGATAGTTGACTTGGGTCCGGGTGCAGGCGAAAGTGGTGGGCAGGTGGTGGCTGAGGGGACTCCGGAAGAGGTTGCCTGTCAGGAAATGTCGGCGACAGGCTATTACATTAAGCAGGCACTTGGTTAGGCTCGTGACACGTCTCTTCCTTAGTTAAAATGGATGCGAGCAATACGGTGTCAATGCAACAGAAATAACTCATTATGCTGCGCCATGCAAAGAAGATTGGTACAAGAGATAAGATGAGCCCGGTGTGAGGATAGCGGCGGGCATGTCGCATATACCATAGTATGCATAATACAAAAGTAGCCACTTCCATGACAGTGAATAAAATGGGAGAATCCAGTGGGATTATACCTGTTAATACCAGCGTAACCAGCCCATCCCCCAAAGGAAACATAGGGTCCACCATTGGCGCGAAAACGGACGACAGCCACAGGTGATAGTCGGCTATGATGAATGGCGCATTGGTGACGAAGAATACTGCTCCAACGATAATGCCGCCACGTATGGCGAGGCGCAAATTTATTGTTTTCCATATAAGGATGAGATAAAAAGGCAGCAAAAACCAAGCGGTTTGCTTGGTTGCCACGGCGATACCTATAAAAATTGCCGACAGATACGGCCTGCGGGATGCCGTGAACCATCCTGCCAGGATAAAAGGTATGCAAAGGAGTTTGGTATCGGCGGACAAAATGAGCATCAAAAGCTCACACGACAGTAATGTCCCCAGCACAAAATACCAACGCTTGCGCGGTGCGATTCTTTTGGCGGCGTAAATTACCGCTGGCAACAAGAGAATTATGAGTATGATGCGTATGTCGCTTATCCCGACTGCCATGAATGGTGCAAGCAGGAGAAAAGAGCCGGCTGGGTAGTTGAATTTTGTTTCTATCTCCTGTGGGAGCACGTCAGGGTTGTTGATGGCCACGTCCCAAATGCTTTTAAGCTCATCCGGTGTTGGATATGGGAACGAGTCGGCAAAGGCGCCTGTACGCAGTGGAGTAAGTCTTGTATATGCATCCGGTGAAGCATCAAGGGCTGTGACAATGTTTGCATGTGCGTAGGGGTTTTTCCCTGAGAGAAGGTTTTCTGTGGCCTGTATTGAAAAACTGGTAGAGTCGTATGAGTTGCTCATAGTGTCAACCAGCCCGCTGGCTATAGACGGTAGTGGCGCAGGTCTGACAACATTCCATACCATGACAGTAGATATGGTTAACACGCTGATGCATATGGCGACAGCCAGAATAGCCAAAGATGCCTTATATGCCGGCTTCAGCCAATGCTGGTAGGCTGCGAGCAGCATGCTTGCCTGCGGCAGGGCTACGGCAAGCATTAAAACAAGCCATAGAAAAAGACTAATGCTTGTGCCCAAGACCAAAGGATGAAAGCTGAAAAAACCAGCCAGTCCGGTGAATATGAAAGCGATTAGTTTGATGCAGTTTGCAACAAAAAACAGCTGAATGCGTGGCGTAGCGTTACTCAGGGCAACCTTACAACCATGTACCAGATTATTTGTATAAGAGAGGGTTTGAGAAAGTATCGGCATATGTAAGGTTGTATTATACCCTTTTTAGGAAATTATGTTTGCGTCAAGAAATTTCAATTCTTGAGCCCTCAGTGGCTTTAACCACATTGATGCGTACAGGGAAGGCGTCTTTTAGCTCATCAATGTGAGTGATGACCAGTATCTTTTGAAAATCGTCCTGAATGGAATTAATGGACTCTTTCAGCTTTTCAATGCCATCGGTATCCTGCGTGCCGAAACCTTCATCAATTATAAGTGTTGGCATAGGTGCTCCGGCACGTCGTGCCAGCAGCTTTGAAAGTGCAATGCGCACGGCAAAGTCGATGCGGAATCCCTCCCCTCCGCTGAACATTTCGTAGTTACGTGTGCCCAACTCATCGGCGATTTTGATATCCAATGTTTCGGAGAGAGTCCCTATTTTTGTGGCTTGCTGCGTTTCAAATGTGAGTGTCATGCGCCCGTCTGTCATGCGACTGAGCAGGTGGTTCGCTTCGGCCTCAATTTCAGGCAGAGCTGTTTCAATCAGCATCGCCTGAATTCCTTTTTTACCGAATGCCTGTGACAACTGCTTGTAAAGCGACTCGCTTTCTGCCGCGAGGGCCATCTCACCACGTTTTTCAGCTGATTGTGTCTCCATCTCGCTTAGCTGTGTGAGTTTTTCCTTGAGAACGGTCATTTTCTTAAGCGCCGTTTGCTGCTCTTTTGTCTGTTGTTGCAATGAGTTTTCTGTCTGCTGCAGTTCTTGTTGTAATTCGCCCCACTTCTCCAGCTGTTGCGAAAGTTGTAGGTGTGTTTGCCCGTCTTGTAAAAGTTGCGCCTGAATGGTGTTAATCTCTTCGGTTAGACCGGAGGCACTTTCCTGCTCTTTTTGCAGGAGAATAGAGGCATCATCCAGCTCGCGTTTTTGTTTTTCGCTGCCTTGCAGGCGCTGCTTTTCCTGCAGCAGTTCACCATGGCGTTTTTCATTGTAAGCAATGACGCCTATTTCAGATTTAATGCGCGATAATGCCTCACGTTCAGTGTGGGCGTAATCGTGCGTCGACAGTTTTCGTGTTACTTCCTCAAGCTGAGCCGTAACAAGCTCTATTTTCCTGGCTGCTGCGTCTGACTCATTCAAGGCTTGCGCCAGACGCTCTTCCTGACGGGTAAGTGCGTCTGTATCGCTTTTAAAATTTTCCTCCTGCCGGCGCAAGGCGTCCTTATCGGATTTCAGTTGCGCGCCTAACCCGGCGGCGGCTTTATTGTTTTCACTAATTTCATTCAACTTGGCGGCTTTGTCGGAAGAGTATTTCTTTTGCACCAACTCAAGCTGTCCGCCGCTCAGATCAGACTCGCACAGGGGACAGGTGGTCTCCTGCTTTGTTCCGGTCAGCATTAGCTGTTTTTCTTCAATTTCGACGATATCCTGGCTCAGGCGCTTATTGGCGTCTTCTATGCGTGAATGTGCCGTCTCGAGCTCATTCAAGGATTTCCTGCTTCTTTCAAACTCTTTTTCTGCCTGCAATAATACCTGTTTTTTCTGGTGTAGTTCCTGTTGTTCGGCATTAAGTGCGGCCAATTGCTCTGCTTTCATCTTCAGTTGGCTGAAACTGCTTTGAATGATATCGCGCTCTGAAATAAGTTGGTTTTCATGTTTGCTGCAGAACTCTTCGTAAGGCTTGCATTCTTCGCGTAAACGGACGATTTGTTGCAGCTGCAGGTTCATTTTTTCGTATTGTTCGCGAGTTTCCTGCAGCTGCTGGTAGGCGGCCTCTATGTCTGAGCGGTGTGCCAGCAGCGCTTCATGCTCCCCGATATGCTGCTGAGTGTCCTTGTATTGAGCCGTTTTGCGCTTTAACTCTTCGTGGTTGCGCTTGATGGTTGTGTCTAACTGTTCCAAGCGTGCTTTCACAGCGCTGTGAAGAACATCTTCCTGTCGCAGTTGTTTCAATCTGCCTTCTGTGGTGCTCATGCCGGTGGATATGGCCGTATGTTGTTCTGCTGCCTGCGCAAGATCTGCCTCCAGTGCGGGTTGTTGTGCCAGCTTTTCCTCTGTTTCGCTTATGCTTGCGCTAATATTTATTTTTTTTTGCTGTGCTTCCTTACATTTTTCCTTGGCGCGTTCCTCGTAACCATCATAGATTTCCAGCCCGAGTATGTTTGCCAGCACCTCTTTGCGTTTTGCCGGATCCTGGCGCGTAAACTCGTCGGCATGTCCCTGGCGCAGGTAGGCGCTGTTGATGAAAATGTCGTAATCCATGTGCAGGATGGATTTGATTTTGTCCTCGGTTTGGCGCATACGCTCAGCCGTCAAAGGAAGGAAGTCATCGTCTTTGTGGACGAAAAGATCCAAGCTGCTTTGTCCGGACGTTCTTCTGCCTTTGGGTCGTGCATGACGGCGAACAATGCGATATAGCTGCCCCTCAGTGCAGAAATCGAATTCCACCTCGGTTTCATTTTCGCTCTGGTATATGAGGTCGTCGTCGCTTTTAGCGCGCGACTTGCCCCACAGAGCCCATGTTATGGCGTCTATAACAGAGGACTTACCAGCGCCGTTATCGCCTGAAATGCAGGCTGTATGGATAGAGGCGAAACTTAGCGGTGGAACCTCTCCCTTATACGGCAGAAAATTACGTACTCTCAGCGTGAGCGGAATCATGTTTTATTCCAGATAATCTTTCAGTTTGCGGCTGCGGGTAGGATGCCGCAGTTTGCGCAGTGCCTTGGCCTCTATCTGGCGAATACGCTCGCGTGTAACGTTAAACTCTTTGCCCACCTCTTCCAGTGTGCGACTGCGCCCGTCTTCCAGCCCGAAACGCAGCTGCAATACGCGGCGTTCGCGTGACGTAAGGCTGGATAATACGCTGTCAATCTGCTCTTTGAGCAACTGACGCGAGGCTGCATCCGGTGGCGCTAAGGCATTCTGATCCTCAATGAAGTCGCCCAGATGGCTGTCTTCTTCCTCTCCGATAGGGGATTCGAGTGAAATAGGCAATTGAGATACCTTAATAATTTCGCGTACGCGGTCAGGCGTCATCTCAAGCATGTCACCGATTTCCTTGGGTGTCGGCTCTCGTCCATACTCCTGTGACAGTTGACGGCTGACAGAAAGCAGCTTGTTGATCGTTTCCACCATATGTACCGGGATACGTATGGTGCGCGCCTGATCGGCAATGGCGCGGGTTATGGCCTGGCGTATCCACCAGGTGGCGTATGTGGAAAACTTGAAACCGCGATGGTAGTCGAATTTTTCTACGGCGCGTATCAGACCGATATTACCCTCTTGCAGCAGATCAAGCAGCGGCATGCCGCGCCCTATATGTTTTTTAGCAACGCTTACCACCAGACGCAGGTTGGCCTCTATGAGGTGGTTTTGAGCCCTGTTAGCCTCGGCGCACATGCTGCTGAGATAACTTGTAAACTTCTTTTCATATACCTGGATAGCTGCGATGAACCCTTCGTCATCAGCGAGCTTTTCCACGCCGTCCAGCACTTCTTCCTGGTCTATTTGCTCAATAACCTCGTGCGGCAAAAGGCTTGAATTAAGCGCCAGGTTAATAATTATTTGCTCAATGTCGGCTATTGGCCGATCCAGCGTTTGTGCCAGAGCGGCTGTCAAATTCGGATTGATTTCGTTATCAATGGCCTGACGTATTTGCGGGTCGAAAACGGCTTCCTTGAACCCTGTCGTGTGGCGTATGGACAACTCTTGCTGTAAGGCGTGCAACAGCTGGGCTGCCTGACCGATTTCTTTGAGCATGGTCTGCATGATTTCAGTGGTGGACGGATCATGCCCCAGCTTATTGCGCAGATACGTGCGGATTTCATCAACCCGCTTGCCTTTTTCCATTTTCTGAGCAAGGTTTTTCTCGTCGTCGGCAGTCAGCAGAGGTACGCGTCCGATTTCATGCAGGTACATTCTCACAGGGTCATCGACTACGCCAGTCTCTTCAAACTGCTCAAACGATGCCGTGATATCCGGTGCCGGCACATCGACCTCTTCTAAGGCTTCTTTGGTCGGCAGTTCTTCGTCAATATCCTCTTTCAGAGGCTCTTCTTCAAGTTCCTCCTCCACTTCCTCTTCTTTCTCTTCTATTTCCTCAACCTCAATAATTTTTTCGGCTTTTTTCTTGGAACTCACTTTTGTCTCCTCTTTTGTTCGCGCAGGTGTTCTTTTTGAACAAACAATTCCCGCAGTTGCGTGCTCTCCCCTACAGCCAGTGTATCGGCACGGTTGTGAGCCAGTCTCTTGATATACTCCTCCCGCATACGCAATACCGTCTCTGCCAGTTTCATATCCAATCTGTGGGGTAGCAGCTTTTGATTAAGCAAAAGCTCATAATGCTCCCACAGGGCGCTGTCCAAAGAAGGTTTTATTTGCGAAGCATCGTCTGTGCTTAGTATAGCATTGTAAATCTCGCGGTTTTCAGAGCTGTCAAAATACTCTGCCAGGAGTTTTTTGCTGTGCTCTTTCTGCTCGGGATATTGCAGTATGATTGCCAGGCAATACTCCTCCAGCGGGTTGGAAACTGTTCTGTGCGAACTGGTACTAATAGACTTCACCTTTTGGGCGCTACGGTCTTTTAGCAGCAGCAACTCAAGCTTTTTGGGGCTTTGCCTAACTGTCTCAGCCAGTTTATTCAGATAAAATGCCTGGCGTACGGGATCACTTATTTGGCTGATGCTCGGCATGAGCTTGGCAACAGCCTCGCTCTTACCGCGTGCAGTTTTCAAATCCATTCCGGCCAAACTTTTTTCAAATACAAAATCGAGAGCCGGGACCGCCGCTGCAATCAACTGCCCCCAGACGGATGGATCCTGTATGACTATTTCATCGGGGTCTTTATCTTTTGGCAGGAGCGCTACACGCATTTCGGCTCCAAGGGCGTTTTCGAGCCATATTGAACGCATGGTTGCCGCCTCACCCGCGCTGTCCGGATCAAGCGCCAAAATCAGATTTTTAGTCAGCTTTTTGAGTATGGCCACATGGTTTTCGCCGATGGCGGTTCCCATGGAGGCTATTACGTTCTTATAGCCGTACTGGTGCGGCAAAATAGCGTCCATGTAGCCCTCAACGATGACTGCCTGTTCTTCTCTTATCAAGGCGTCTTTTGCCAGATGTAAACCATAAAGATTGGAACTTTTATCAAAAAGGGGTGTCTGCGGAGAATTGAGGTATTTGGGTTGTGCATTATCATCAAGTGCCCGTCCGCCGAAACCGATGAAACGTCCGCGCACGTTTGTTATGGGGAACATTAGGCGGTTGCGGAAGCGATCGAGGTGCTTTTTGTTTTCATTTTCAATTGCAAGCCCGGCCTCAAGTAATTCCTCAATGCTAAACCCGCGTTCCAGAAGATGCTTTTGCAGATTGTCCCAAGCGTTGGGGCTGTAGCCTAACTTGAAATTCTCAACCGATGCGGCGTTTAGTCCCCGCTTTGACAAATAGTCCCGTACCTTTTGCGCCTCAGGTGAGCCGAGCAGCAACTGATGGTAATACTCAGCTGCCATTTGGTTGGCTTGGTAAAGCCGTTCGTGCTTTTCACGTACTTTTTCCTGCCCCGTATTTTGCGGAAGTTCCACGCCGCTTTTTTCAGCCAGCGTTTTGAGGGCTTCGCCGAAGCTGATATTGTCTTTTTTCATAATGAAAGAAAAGACGTCACCGCCTGCAGCGCATGCACCGAAACAGTGCCATCGCTGCTGGTCGGGATAAACGAAGAAAGAGCCGTGCTTTTCCGGATGGAAAGGGCACAGCCCGCGGAAGGTTTTACCGGCCCTGCTAAGCGGAGTGTACTGTCCGATAATTTCCACGATGTCTGTTTTTTGTTTTATCTCTTCAACTGCATCCATGACTTATTGCCTGCTGAGTGATCAAGCATCGCCCGCAAAAGAGCTACGCAACACCTAGTTTTGCGGCTAGGTCGAGAGCGTACTGGTCTGTCATTCCGGCAATGAAATCAGCCACACGCCGGCTGATTTTCTCACCACCGGTTTGATACTCTGCCGGTAGACATTCCTCGTGTTGCGTTAAATACTCAAAGAGACCACGTACTACCTTTCTGGCGTGACGGGCATCTGCGTTTTGGGATTGTACATTATACACATTTTGGAACATAAACTGGCGTAACTGTTCAGTTGCTGCCCCGATGCTTGCACTCATGCATATGACGGGTTTGTTTTGCGCCTCATTGCTTTCTGCCACAGCCCAAGACGCTTGAATGATATCGCATACCATAGTGTTGATGCGCTGCGCGTGTGAACTGCCCAATATACCCGATATGTCTGACGGCAGGTCGTTTTGTGACAGCATCCCGGCGCGAAAGGCATCGCTGATGTCATGGTTGATGTAGGCGATAGCGTCGGATATTTTAACCACCTCTGCCTCATAGGTGCTGCCCTGCTCCCACTCGCTGCCAAACATGCATTTCTCACTTTTAGAGTGGTGTAGTATGCCGTCGCGCACCTCCCATGTCAGGTTTAGTCCTCGCCCGTTTTTTTCCAGTCCGCTTACCACGCGCAGGCTTTGCTCATTATGGCGGAACCCGTCGGGATAAAGGTCGTTTAGGACATCTTCGCCGATGTGTCCGAAAGGTGTATGCCCCAGGTCGTGTCCCAAGCTAATAGCCTCAGCGAGGTCCTCATTTAGATTGAGGGCGCGTGTTATGGTGCGGGCGATTTGCGATACCTCAAGCGTATGCGTCAGGCGTGTGGTGTAATGGTCTCCGGGAGGTGCGATAAACACCTGCGTTTTGTGCTTTAGTCTCCTGAAGGCGTTGGTGTGCAGGATGCGATCGCGGTCACGCTGAAACTCAGTGCGCACAGGGTCCGGCTCCTCGTTCCTCTCCCTGCCTTTGGTGGCATTGCTGCGTGCAGCATATGGAGAGAGTGTGCCCTCCTTGACTTCGCTGCGCTGTCTGATATGTAGTTCCTGTATCATTGTGACGTCTTGATAATGCATGTCGGCTTTAATATGTTTGATTATAGCATCTGCTTTGGGGGCAAGCTATCGTCCTAGGGTAATAAACACGCGAAATAATGCCCCTTTGTGCAACTCGGCACAAAGGGGCATTAAATGAGCGTTATTGAATTTTAAGCTTGGCTTCAGCCCGGGCTATGATAGCGCGTGTGGCACCAATCATATCGGGGCTGACGGAAACAGAGGTAATGCCCCAAGACACCAGTTTTTCAGTAAGCTCGGGATAAACAGAGGGTGCCTGACCGCAGATGGAAGAGGTCACCCCCATGCTCTTAGCCACGGTGATTGCGCGTTCCAAAGCCACCAGAACGGCATCGTTGCGCTCATCGAAAGTGGTGGCAAGCTTGGAACTGTCGCGGTCAACACCGAGCGTGAGCTGCGTGAGGTCGTTTGAGCCGATGGAAATACCATCGATTCCCACAGCCAAAAACTTTTCCATGATGAAAATATTGGCCGGAATTTCTGTCATCATCCACAGCTTGAAGTCATCGGAACGCTTGAGCCCGAACTCTTCCATGAGAGCCTTGGTTTTTGCCAACTCTTCCACTGTGCGTACGAAAGGAATCATGACATGCAGGTTATTGTACTCTGTGCGCACGCGTTTAATAGCCTCAATTTCCATGCGGAAGCTCTCAGTATCCGTGATGTAACGTGAGGCGCCGCGATAGCCGATCATGGGATTCTCTTCCGGCAACTCAAACTCAGCCCCGCCCTGCAATTCCCTGTACTCATTGGTCTTGAAATCAGTGGTGCGGTAAACAACCGGGCGCGGGTGGAAGGCTTTGGCAAATGGTAAAATGCCTTCATATATCTTTTGGATATACTCTTCCTGACGGTTATTCTTGATCATGTATAAAGGATGCATACCGATTTGGCTGACGATAAACTCGGCACGCAACAGACCAACGCCGTCAACGTTGCGTGCGGCGATCTTATCGGCAAGTTCCGGTTGGGCCAAGTTAACATAGACACGGGTGCGTGTCTTGATAATTTCTTTTACGATGGAGGTCACATCGGGACCCTGTACGTTGCGGGATACCTTTCCGGAGTATACCTTGCCGTGTGAGCCGTCTACAGTGACGAGTTGTCCGTCGCAAAGCACCTTGGTGGCCTCACCGGTGCCCACAACGCATGGAGTGCCTAACTCACGGCTGACAATAGCGGCGTGCGAAGTGCGTCCGCCGCGGTCAGTGACGATGGCCACAGCGCGCTTCATCGCAGGGACAAAGTCCGGTGTGGTCATCTCAGCCACCAGAATATCTCCGTCTTTTACCTGATCGATATTAGCCGGATCGAGCAGAACTTTTACCGGTCCGGTGGCAAGGCCGGGTGATGCGGCGTCTCCTGCCAGCAGAAATGGAGCATCAATTTCCGGCTCAACCTCGAAAGCATCCTTGATGGTCGTGACCGGGCGGGTCTGTACAATATATATTTCTCCGCCTTCGGCCGCCCACTCAATGTCCTGCGGTTTGCCGTAGTGATTTTCGAGCATTTTTGCCAGCTCAGCTAGCTTGAGAACCTCAGTGTCGCTGATTTTCTGTTTTTCACGGGCATTGGATACGGCGACCCATACATTGGGCTGATCCGCGCCTTCTGCCGTGTTACGTACGAGCTTTTTACCCTGTTCGCTGATTTTGCGTGACAGGATGCTCATGTTCTCTTTGTCTATGATGAAAAGGTCAGGTGTAACCTCACCGGATACGATGCCTTCACCAAGACCGTAAATAGCCTCAATTACTATTTTGTTGGTATCGCTTGTAAGCGGCTCAACGGTAAACATAACACCCGAGGCCTCTGAGGCTACCATGCGTTGTACAGGCACGGCAATTCCGACTTTCAGATGGTCATATTTTTGCTGGTCGCGATAGTAGATGGCGCGCGATTCAAACAGCGAGGCCCAGCATTTCTGCACGGCATTTAAAACATTCTCTTTGCCTTCAATGTTGAGGTAAGTACTCTGTTGCCCTGCGAAAGAAGCCTCCGGAAGATCCTCGGCCGTAGCTGACGAGCGAACTGCAACCAGTCCCTCATTCATCTTGGTGTAGGCCTCCTCAATGGCCTTGGTTGTGTTTGCCGGCATGGGGGCACTCATAATGTCCTGTTTAATTTGAGCCGATGCCTGCTGCAATTTTTTGCTGTCGTTGGTATCGAGCCCTTGGAGTGCGGTGACGATTTTGTCGGTCAGGCCGTTGGCTTGGATAAAGTCATAGTATGCCTCTGCCGTAACTATAAAACCGGGGGGTACAGGGATTTTGGCTTGGGACATTTCGCCTAGGTTGGCACCTTTCCCTCCAACCAGTGGGATATCATCACGTCCCACCTCTTCAAACCAAACGATTGCCTTAAGGTCTTTTTGCATGAACGCTTTCCTCCTGAGGTTGATAAGAAGTCGGACTATTATAGCGAAACGTCGCAAAAAACGCTAGTGGCATTTGGCGGATAATTTTATGCTTACCACCTAGCTTGGTGAAGTCGGTAGGTTTTCTACGGATTGCGTGGGAAAGGCCGTGGTGCTGCCTAGTGTTGTTGTGCCCTGACGTTTTTGGTATTGCTCAAAAGCGTGCTTTATGTTCAGAAATATCAAAAAGAACAACATCAGCATTGTGGCATAGAAGAAATGTGTAAGCGAAGGTAAAATTCTTTCGAACTGTATAATAGCAATTCCTCCAGAACTTGGGAAGGCTGGCGTGCTGAAAAAGATATTTATGGTTAGCTGTTGTGGAATCGATAACATGATGACGCCTGATAAACACCACACCAGCGCAATAATGCAGTGCCTTACACTGGTAAGCTTTGATCTGACAACACAGAAAAAGTAAAACAGCAAAAACAGCACTAACGGCAAACAGCAAAACAGATATAAAACATAAGGGTAATAAACCTCAAAATATGTTTTTGTAGTGAAAACTGAAAAATCAGCGTTCTTACTGATGAAAGAAATCCCGAAATTGACTTCCCTAACTATTATGTTGACATAAACAGCCGTACTCCATGCATATA
>WRHS01000005.1 GCA_009783135.1 Dehalococcoidia bacterium | reverse complement strand
CGTCGGAAATATCATGCCTGTGTTGTGCGCTTTTCATTTGTTAGCTACTCCAATATGTGATACCTTGGAGTATACTACTGTTTTTATCACGTGTCCACACTATCTAAGGGAAAGCCATACTGTCTCGTCTTCCATGCGGCCATCAATCTTTGTTCCCCAGTATGTTTGTTTGCGTAGCA
This sequence comes from Dehalococcoidia bacterium, assembly GCA_009783135.1. Taxonomy (GTDB): domain Bacteria; phylum Chloroflexota; class Dehalococcoidia; order Dehalococcoidales; family UBA1222; genus WRNG01. The sequence goes on along the minus strand of WRHS01000005.1, from coordinate 30,120 downwards.
GAAATTTCAGCATGAGCATTTTCGCCATAAGAACAAAAAGACCACAATAAAAACATGGTGGCAACTAATGTTAAACGAAAGCACCGCCTAGAAATGTAGGCGGTGCTGTGCCTACGAAACTGAGAGAAAAAATTATATATCGTTTTCTTGCGCGGAGAACTCTTTCTTTCCCATGACGATGAATATCAAGGCGAGAACGCCAGTGATGGTGGAGCATAATATGGCGCAAATGCTTCCAGCTAAAGCCCATCCCCACTTCTTGCGCTGGATGGCAAATACGCCACCGATGATGGAAATGATGCTGGGAATGAACGTAATGGCGCAAGCGATCCATAATATGGCAATCATGAAAGTGAATGCTTCTGGATCTTCAATGTCGATATTAGATTTATTGGATTGGAGCACTGCGCAAATTATGGCACAGGCTTTCCCGCCGATAAGACCTAACACCCCCGTCACAATGTTGAGCACCCCGCCGGCGGTAGGCATCCACCGAGATGAACTGCTATTTGACATGGAACCCTCCTAAAATGAATGTATGTTGCCCATAGAATAGCACAATTCTGCCATCTTAGTACTACTAGAATTCAAAGTTTCAGTTGGTTGTAATTTGCAACTGAGCCTCAATTAAGTGGTACAGGCTTTGAGAAGCATTTCCGCTTTTTCATCGTCGCTTGTTTTTAGCACAATACGTGCAGTGCCGGCTTCTTGCTCCAGGAAAGCGTAGAAATAATCTATATTAACCTTGCCGTCTGAAAGAGGTTGTACTACAGATTTCAGCAAGCCGTTGGGCACGTCCGGAATTTCAGCGGTGAGCAATGTATCGGTGCGTTCGGTAAAACCGGCTTGTTTAAGCGCTGCAGCACCTTTTTCCGGATTGTCCATAATCATGCGCACGATGCCGAAATCGGCATTCTCACTTACAGATATGGCGCGCAGGTTGACGCATGTGATTTCCAGTGCTTTTAGTATGGCCAGTAAGCGTCCCTGTTCATTTTCGGCGAAGACTGATACTTGTTTGATTTTCATGATTATCCTCCGCTTGTTTTTACAACTGTGGCAACTCAGAACGGTCCACAACGCGCTTGGCTTTACCTTCGGTGCGCGCCAGTTTACGTGGTTCCACCAACTTGATACGCGCCTTAATACCAAGGACGCTGTCGAGTTCGCGCTGTAACTTGATCTGCAATGTTGCCATCTGTGCCATCTTGTCCGAAAAAATACTCTCGGAAACCTCCACCCATATTTCAAGCTCATCGGATGCGAAAGCATTCTGGCGGTCCACCACAATCATATACTGCGGTTCAATTCCCTCGACTGTAAGAAGCACACTCTCAATTTGTGACGGGAAAACAGAAACGCCGCGCACGCGTATCATATCATCGCTACGTCCGGTGATGCGTACCATGCGTGCCATAGTGCGCCCGCAGGCGCAGGTTTCAGTAATAAGACGAGTGATGTCCTTAGTGCGAAAACGCAGCACAGGTTGAGCCTCTTTGGTCAGTGTCGTGATGACCAACTCACCTTGCTCGCCATATGGCAGTGTTTTGCCTGTGACTGGGTCAATGATTTCCGCCAGGAAGTGGTCTTCCCAAATGTGCATGCCGTTTTTGTGAGGGCATTCCATGGACACACCGGGACCCATAATTTCGGTAAGTCCGTATATACTGAGAGCCGTAATTCCCAGCTTGTTTTCAATATCGGCGCGCATATTTTCACTCCACGGCTCGGCCCCCAGTATGCCAAGCCGCAGGCTACCATTGTACAGGTCAATGTCGAGTTCCTGTGCTGTTTCATGCAGAATCAGGGCGTATGAAGGCGTGCAGGAGATAGCCGTTGTGCCCAGGTCTTGTATCATCATTAATTGGCGTTTGGTGTTGCCGGTTGAGGCTGGAACAACAGTTGCTCCAAGCTGCTTGCCGCCGTAGTGCAAACCTAAACCTCCGGTGAACATACCGTAGCCGTAAGCATTCTGCAAGGTGTCCTCACGCGTCATGCCGGCGCAGACCAGTGAACGTGCAACAAGTTCGGCCCATGTGTCAACATCCTTCTGTGTGTAAGGCGCGATAACGGGCTTTCCCGTTGTGCCGGATGATGCGTGTACGCATACAACCTCGTCTTGTGGTACGCACGTAAGTCCGAAAGGATAGTTATCACGAAAATCCAGCTTGCTGGTGAAAGGCAAGTTTGCGACGTCGGTTAATGTTTGGATGTCATCCGGTTTTACACCGAGTTTTTGCATGCTGTCGCGATAAAATGGCACGCGCTCATAGACGTAGGCAACGGTCTTTTTTAACCGCTCCAACTGCAGTTTTTCCAGTTCCGCACGCGGCATGGTTTCAAAATGTGGATGGCGAATCATGACAACCCTCTTTCCGTAAAAATCCAGCATAGACCGGAGCGTTAGCACATAGACTTTTCAGGTATTCTAGCGTTTTGCTACCTAGTATGCAATTGGGTGTATAGGTCAAATTACTTTGAGAACTGGGCACAATAGCGGATGAGTTCGGCAAAATTGGTGATTTTTGTTTGGTTATTGTTTTCCATGATGCCGTCATAAGTTAGGCTAATCCAAGGTTTGTGATACTCCGCTGAAAAATGCTCTGCCATAGATGCCACAATGCCGCCCGGCATGCAGCCGTGTGGCATGACTGAAATTACCCCAGCGAAATGAGGCGATGCCATCCAGTGTACGCCGGCACCGATGCTAAGCACGGCTTCGCTACCGCAACGCGGTGACAGGTAGCGTTTTGTTTGATGCAGTATATCTGCCACGCTTGGTTCGTCACGTAACTCCAGCGTATTTTTTACAATATTCAGCAGTTTGGCATCGTCACCTTCAACGATGCGGTGTTTTATGAAACTAGCCGGAATTTTACTCCAGCGGCGGAAGCGTATTTGGTCTTCAAGATTGCGCAAAGACGTGTATTTAATCCATTCGCTCATAGGCGAAACAACCACTTCCAATCCGGCTTTCTCGCATTCACGTACAAGATTATTATTGCTGAAAGTGTTGGTGCGCAGGAAAATTTCCCCATTGATACCTACCAAAGGGCGGCGCGGAATATTGCGGTCGTGCGCCTCGGCGAAGTCGTCCGCAGCCCGGCGCAAAAGCGGGGCGAGTGGCTTGCGCACGCGGCAGGACTCAACCATGCTTTGCAGGTGTTTCTGGAAGAGAAGGTCAGCCTGTCCAGACATGTGTTCATATGGGCGCGTGCGCCATAGCAATCGTTCCAGCCAGTCCACAGCGAATATGGCTCCCAGACCGTAGCGCAGTGCGCCTGTGCCCAGATTTATGTCGCGGTAGGCATTGTTGGAAATGGTTGTGAGCACCTGTGCAGGATATCCCAGCGCATGCAGCACGCGGTCCTGCTCCAAAGCATATTTGCCCAAGCGGCATGGTCCGTATGAGCCGGCCATCACCAACAGCGCATTGCTGTGGTCTGCCTGCTCATCTTCAAAAAAACGCAGGTAATCCCCCAGTGTTATGCGGTAAGGCAGACATTCTGTGCCTGATGTGACGCGATTGGCCAGCAGCAGGTTTTGTTCATTGGGCTCAGGCAGGATTTGTACGCGGCAGGCGGCGGACTGCATCACTGCTCCGAGAGCGTCGACGAAAGGCGCCATGCGCGGCACAACGAATGTTTTATTGGTGATGCTTATGGCGCCACTGGAGCGGCGTATTATGGCAGGAGGACTTTGTGGTTGCTGTCCTGCGGCGTAGCTGTTGATAGTGTCTACAAATGCCTCCAGGCGTGTTATAAGCCCGGCCTCAGCGGCATGTTCGTCAATTTCCATTTGCCCCATGGGTTTATCGCCCATGATATCCTCCAGTACCGGTAGGATAAATGAGTTCGGTCCGCAGCCGAAGTTGGTAATTACCAGCCCATATACGTTTGGCATACGCGAAATAATGGCGGAGGCGGCAATCAGCTTGCTTTCATATGACCAGTATGGCCTATCGGAGTAATCTGCTGTATCGATGTCCTCAAGCGGCAGAAAATCCATTGGTATGGGAACAACTCCCAAATTAGCAAGGGTTTCGGCAATGCCCAGATTGGCACCTGAGTCCTGTGCCATGTAAGCGCGCGAAAGAATCACAACGCCGATTTGCCCGCTACTCTTAAGGCTTTCCAGCAAATCGGTCCCGGAGTCGCTTCTGGTTTTGTAGAAATCGTTTTGTGTGTCGATACCGGCTTGTGCTGCCAGTCTGCCGGCTTTTCGGCTGAAGCCCATCTCGGTGGCTGCCTGCGCCAAATTGGCTATGACATCGTCATCACCAAGGCTGAAATCCAGTAGCGGGGAGAGCATCTTATCTCCCTGTTTCAGTACTTGGCGCACGATGAATGGGGCTGCCTGTACCAGTGGGCAGGAATACTTTTGATTATGGTCGCCCTCCTTGCGTCCGATGCGCAAAGCTGACGGATATAGGATGAAATCGCATTTGTCTTTCAAACTGTCAACGTGACCATGCATCAGCTTCAGCGGAAAACAACTGTCGCTGTATGCCAACTCGGATGCCTTGGTCATGATTGAAGCTGTGGTTTTGCCGGAAAGGAGTATGCGGGCACCCAATGCGTTAAGAAAACCGATGAGCAAAGGTGCGAAATCATATGTGAAAAGAGCGCGCGGCAGTCCGACAAGCGGTCCGTGCCCGGCATCTTCCCTGTAGCCTGCAAAAAGCAGTTTTTCACGCTCATCAAATGCAGTAAGCTGTTTTTTTGTGGCGCTAAGGCTGTCATATCGGTCGCAGCGGCTGCCGTAATAAGTGGACTTGCCGTCGTCTAATGCCATACGCGTGATAGTGCAGTTATTATCGCATGATTGGCATACGAATGTTTTTAACTCACACGGCTGGTCGACGACCTGTTGAAATCCCTTGAAGTTGCTGCGTTGAGTTTCCTGATTCTCCCTTGCCAGCAGTGCTACACCGATGGCGCCGGATACCTCACGATGCGGAGCGACACTCACCTGCCTGTCTCCCAGTTGCTCGCGGAAAGCGGCCACAACCGCCTCGTTATAGAATACGGCGCCTGTAAGAATTACCTTATTCCCGAGTTTGCGATGTCCCACTACCTTGGACAGATAGTTTTTGGCTATGGAACCGGACAAGCTAGCAACGATGACCTCAAGGGGTACTCCCTCCTGTTGTGCCAATGCCACCGACTGACCTATGAAGGCAGCGCAGCGTGTGCCGAGATCAATGGTAAAAGGTGCCAGAAAGGCCAGTTTAGCGAAATCACCGTTGGTAACCTTGAGCCCCAGCATTTCAGCCAACTCATCAATGAAACTGCCTGTGCCGGCGGCGCAGGCTTTGTTCATCTGGTAGTCAACGACTATTCCCTTGCGTTTGAGCACCAGTTTTGAATCCTGCCCGCCGATTTCAATGATGTCGGCATTCGGGTCTATCTCAGCCGCACAACGCGTCTGCGCCGTGATTTCGTTTTTCACCAAATCGGCTCCAATAAAATGCCCAACGAGGTAGCGTCCCGAACCGGTAACGCCGACGCCTCGTATATTTACCATGCCGGCGCCTTGCTGCAGCAGATTGCGCAATAGTTGACGTACGGCATCTACGGGGCGTCCCGATGTCATGATATAGTTTTTTGCCAGTACCTCTTTCCCGCTGGCATCCATGATGACCGCTTTGGTGCTGGTTGAGCCGACATCAATGCCAAGGTAGCCGTCTACGGACGCCTTAATGACCGGCGGAGTTGCGGGAATTGCATCGGTTTGTTTCTGCGGCAATGGCGGCAGGCGGAAATATTGCTGCTCTGTGCGATTTGACAAAGGGAAAGGTGGAATAGGCGCAGTCTGGCGGCGAGCCAACAGCGCAGCACCGTAGGTTTCACTGAAATCAGGATTTGGCGCAATATTTATCTTAACAGCACCCCCGTTTTTTTCCGAGAAAGCCTCTTCCAGCGCCCGAATAATGGCAGGGCTGTGGGCCAATCCCCCGGCAATGTATATGGGCTCAATAAATGTGTCCGGGTGGAGTGCCGTTACCATGCGTGCAACAGACTGGCACAATGCATAAAGCATGGCGGGTAATGCAACACCTTTCTGCTGCAGATGGATAAGGTCACTTTTGGCGAATACGCTGCAGCGTGCAGCAATACGCGGGGCTGTGCCGCTGTGCTCCAATGCCAGGCGCGAAAAATCGCCCAAACTTAGTCCCAGACGATAGGCTTGCTGTTCGATAAAGCGTCCTGTGCCGGCAGCGCAAAGAGGGTTGGAGGCTATTTTCCATGGCTTGTTAAGACCGTCCTCAAGCTGCACAATGAGAGAGTTCTGCCCACCAAGCTGAATGATGCAACGTGCCTCAGGGTGTTCTTGCAGCACTCCGGTGGCCAGTGCCAAAGGGGACGTGAAAACAGCTGTATCGGGCTGGCTTATCAGTGTGCGACCTGAGCCGGAAACCCCCAAGCCTTTTGCCTTGTCCCAACCATCCAGTTGCACGACGGCTGCGTTGGAGGCCGTTTCCGCATTGCTTGTAATACGAACACTGGCTTTGTGCAGGAGTGTGCCGTCGGCTGCAATAAGGCAGGATTTAACGTTGACTGAGCCGACATCCAAGCCGATAAAGGTATCCACAGCCCGATATTTAAGCATATATGCTTGCTTGGTGCAAGACAGATGGCAGGGGCTTACCTCTGGGGATTATCTGATTATTGCTCTTACCAAACCCAAAATGGTCGCAACAACGGAAAGAATAATACTTGGAACCCGTAGGGATTGATTATGGGCTGCAATGGAAATAATAAACAGAATAACAGATGTAACCAGTAGGACTAAACCGAAAATCCATACTGCTGAAACGACTGTCTTCTTTGTGCTTTTTTCCATGCTTTTATCCCTTAGACGCAAGTATAGCTTAAGCCTTTTTTTCTTTTGTTGCAACAACAGCTATAAGAATTATCAGTTTACAGGAGTTTAGCTAACCACTGATACGTTATACTACCTGTAACATGCGCTCCACTGCAGCATAGGCACGCACGCGTATATCTTCTGGCACAATTACCTGAGGTTGCATATCTTCAAGGCAGCGCAATATTTTATCCAAAGTGGTGACTTTCATGTCAGGACACCGTGCTTGTGGTTTTATAGGGATGAACTCTTTGTCCGGCGCTTCTTTTTGCAGGCGATGAATGATGCCGCTCTCTGTTCCTACGATAATCTGCTTGGTATCAGTTTGCTTGGCATAGCGCAACATGCCGCTGGTTGATGGAACTGCATCGGCCAATTGGCTTACCTCAAGGCGACATTCAGGGTGAGTTATTACCTTGGCTTGCGGATAATCCCTTTTCATTTCCAGTATATGTTGTGTCAGGATGCCGGCATGAACAGGGCAGAACCCGGGCCACAAATGCAGTTTTTTGCCGATCTGTGACGCCACCCACTGACCCAGATACTGGTCTGGCACAAACAATATCTCCTGTTGTGGCAGGCTTTGTACCACTTTGACGGCGTTGGCTGACGTGCAACAGATATCGCTTTCAGCCTTGACCGCTGCGGACGAATTGACATAACAAACCACCGGTATGCCTTGCAACGCCTGCTTTTTGCTCCGCAGGTCTTCGGCGGTAACCATGTCGGCCATAGGACATCCTGCATTGGGCTCAGGCAGTAGTATAGTCTTCTGCGGGGATAAGATGTTGGCTGTTTCGGCCATGAAATGAACTCCGCAGAAAAGAATTACGTCTGATTGAGACAAGGCTGCTTGTTGTGATAACTCAAGCGAATCGCCTACGAAATCGGCGACGTCTTGAATTTCGCCCGGCTGGTAGTTGTGCGCCATTATAATAGCTCGCCGCTGTTGCTTTAAGCTGTTAATACGCTGAACTATTGCTGATGAATTGCTCATATTCGTATGTTTGGCAAATAGACTTTTATTGATATCAGTTTCGGAGGAAACTGTCCTTTGTAAAAAACATGACAGGCACTCTGAGCGAGAGGAAACACGTTTTTATGGTGGAGTTATAGATTGCAGGGGCTGTCGCTCAGTGAATGCAAAAAGACATCCGGAATTGTGGCGACCTGTGTCTGCGCCCACTGCTGCAGGCAGCATATAGAGCAGAAACTGCAACGTTCGAAGGAATCCTTGCCGCGCAGCCGTGAAATAATCACCCAACCGCGCAGAGCATCTCCAATATCTTGGTTTGGACCTATCTCGGCTTGTCTGCCGCAAGCATCGCATGTGCGCCATGAATCTGACATTTAATAGTTCCTCTATTGGAGATAATTACATTTCATGTTAGCGCCAATTCGGTTATCTGTCAATTTTGTTTGAGTAATAGCAGGCGTGGGCCCTCGTGATACAAAAGTTCTGCGGGGTGTACAGGATGGTGCAGACAATGCTGTGGCTGATTAGTGCTTGGTGCCTTTCCTAAGGGCTTTTGAGCGGGGCTTAATTTCTTCTTCATCGTTATCGTCGTCGTCTTCAAAATCGTCTTCAACGTGCCCTGTCCGGAATGCTTTCATCGTTTTGCCTAAAGCTGATCCTGCCTGCGGCAGTTTGCCTATGCCGAAAATCAAGAGCGCTATGGCCAGGATTACAATGATTTCAGTGGCCCCAATTCTAAATGGCATATTGCCTCCGTGTCATGACCTTTGACAGACGAACGACGAACAAACTGTGGCACTGCAGTCAAATATGCCACGGACTTTAATGATAAGTGTCGCTACTGGTTATTGTCAATTTGGAAAGACATGCGCGTATGTACTTTTACAAGCCGGTGGTTTCGTGGTAAATTTGGCGCATGATATGTTTGGAATTGCCAAAGGTGGCGTGTTATGGTGCCTGAAATTCGGCAGGCGGCCCATATCGGCTTTTGTATGGGCGTGCGTCGCGCAGTGGATACGGTTACACAGGTGGCGCAACAGCATGGTGGAGTGGAAACGTTGGGGGCGCTTGTGCACAATCAGCAGGTGTTGGGAAAGCTGTCCGGATGTGGCGTGCGTATCATTGATAGTGCCGCAGAAATACAAGGTGATACAGTGGTCATTAGCGCCCATGGGGTTGGTCCGCAGGTGACAGCGGAACTTGAGGCGCGTGGCTTAAATGTCATAGATACTACATGCGCTTTTGTTAGGCGCGCACAGGTGGCGGCACGGCGCCTGTCTTCAGCAGGTTTTTACACCATCGTATACGGGGACGGAGAGCATCCTGAGGTTAGGGGTATATTGGGTTGGGCCGATGGCAAAGGTATGGCGACACTGGATGCTGCGGCGTTGCGCAACATACAGGACATGCCGCGTAAGCTTGGTCTGTTGTCGCAGACGACGCAAATTCCGCAGGCATTTGCTGCTTTCGTCAAGGAAGTGGTGGATATTGCTTTGGTAAAGGATGCTGAAATCCACGTCATAGATACTTTATGCCATGATATTCGCCGCCGCCAGACAGATACCCTTGAAATGGCTGATGGCTCGGATATAGTGTTTGTTATCGGCGGACGCAACAGTGCCAACACAAAGCACCTGCTTGAGTTGTGTGCCACAGTGGCGCATGTTTACCAGATTGAAACAGCCTCTGATATTGATCCGCTGTGGCTCTGTGGCAAGAAGAAAATTGGAGTGACGGCAGGGGCTTCTACGGATGATGCCACAATTGATGATGTGATGCTGCGACTGCGTGCTCTCACTGATGTATGATGCGGCTTTATGTTTTGCTGGTATAATATCCTAAGGTAAGAAAAGAGCGGAGCATAGTGACACCTTGAAAGGATAATCCCAAGGTCGCCTTTCGGGCTAAACTGAGTATGAATCTAACAAAGTCACACGGCGTTATTCCCAAATCTGAATTCCGTGCCTATTGCATCGCGGCATTGGGCAACGGCATGATATATGGTCTTATGTCATCGTTCATTTCGGACTTTTACATAAGTGTCCTGCGTGTGGGACCGCTGTTTGTGCTTTTTCTTATGTTGTGTGCGCGTATATGGGATGCCGTAAGCGATCCCATTATGGGCATGATTATTGACTGCAATTCGCTCAAAAGCGGCAAAATGAAACCGTATATAAAAATGGCCGTTTTGCCGGTTGCAGTCCTGACTCTGTTAATCTTCTGCGCCCCGGACCTCTCTATGGGGCTGAAAATGGTATACGCCGTCATAACCTACGTTTTGTGGGGAATGGCTTACACAATCACGGACGTACCTTTTTGGAGCCTGCCGAATATTATGACGCCCAAGCCGGAAGAGCGCGGAAAGCTGCTTTCTTTCGCTACTGCGGTAAACGGCGTCGGTGTTGCCGTGCCGGCGGCGCTGTTTATGGGTCTGGGATACCTTCTGCCGAATCTTATAAGCCAAGGCGGTCTTGAACTTGAGCGTACCAAATACTTAATCGTGGCGCTAATTGCTGCTGGTGTTGGCATATTTTTATATCTGCGCGCCCTCAAGGTCAAAGAACGTATTGCACTTCCCCTCCCGCAAAAGCGGGATAATGGAACATCCGAGGCACTGAGGTTGGTTTTCAGGTGCAAGCCGCTGATGCTGACGGTTATAATGGGCATACTGGCGGCCGGACGCTACCTGTATCAGGCCGGCGCAATTCATGTGGCGCGCTATGCCGTTTACATCGGTCCGTCACTGGATGGATTAAGCACTGAGGATATTGAAAGCGCACTACAGGCTAATATATCGACTGTTGCGTTGGTGTATTCCATTGCGGTTGGGCTGGGGATGCTCGTTACAATGCTGGTGGTTTCTATGCTGATTCCGCGTTTTAACTACAAGCAAATAATTATCTTTTCATGCATTTTGGGCAGCGCGGCAAGCTTTGGAATGTACCTAATCGGGTATGAGCGCTTTTGGCTTTGTGTTCCGCTACTGGTATTGACTGGCATACCACTTGGTGCGATTAATGCACTGGTGTATCCCATGATCGGGGATGCGCTGGACTACATGGAGTGGAAGACAGGTGTGCGTTATACAGGCATTGGACAGGCATGTATGACATTTACGCAGAAGCTTGGCAATGCAGTGGCAACGTCGTCTATCGTGCTGATGTATATGTTAATTAGACTTGATATCCATAACATTGGCATTGACAACACCGTAAACGTGACAGAGTTGAGTTCTGCAGTACGCGGCGGCATGTTTTCACTTGTGTCGCTCATTCCGGCTATTTCACTGCTGGTCTGTATGGTGCCGATTTTCTTTTACAATCTGACCGGAGATAAAAAGGAGCGTATAACACGCGAGTTGGCGCAGCAGAGAAAAGCCAAGGGCATTGAAATCGCAGACGGCATTTCGGTGCCGTAGCTTCAGTGAAGCATAGACAGGCTTCAGGGCTTTGCGGCGCAGAGTTCATGCTTTACATTGAGCGCAAAAACTGGTCATCATCATACTACTATGTTAAACTTCGCAGCTAAAGGAGCGTTATGAAGAAGAGTGTTTTTTCGGGGGTGCGACCAACCGGACGGTTGCATATCGGGAATTATTTGGGTGCGGGGAAGAATTATGTGGCGCTGCAGGATGAGTATGATTGTGTCTATTGTATCGTGGATTTACATGCCTTAACTACGCTTGAAGACACAGACAAGCTGCAAGGGAACATATATGAAGCCCTGTTGGATCTGCTGGCAGCAGGACTGGACCCACAGAAATCCGTTATTTTTGTGCAGTCGCACGTTCCTGAAATCAATGAGTTATTCTCTCTCTTAAGCATGGTAACACCGCTTTCTTGGTTGTTACGCGTACCTACGTTTAAAGAAAAAGCCCGCATACATCCGCAGAATGTGAATTATGGGCTGGTGGGTTATCCTGTGTTGATGGCAGCCGACATATTGTTATACAAGGCTGATGTGGTGCCTGTTGGTGAAGATCAATTGCCACATCTGGAATTGACGCGTGAAATCGTCCGCCGCTTCAATGAGCATTTTGGAGAAACATTCCCTGAGCCGCAAGCCAAACTGACTAATTTCCCGCTGGTGGTTGGGCTTGATGGTAAAGACAAGATGAGCAAGAGTTTGGGAAACCATATTGAACTGGCGGCCACGGCAGAAGAAACCGCGAAAAAAGTTATGTCGGCGGTAACTGACCCTGCCCGCAGGTTGCGCTCTGACCCTGGACACCCTGAGGTTTGTAATGTTTTCAAATTGCGCAGACATTTTGAGGCTGAATGTATGACGCAGGTGGAGACCGATTGCCGTGATGCCAAAATAGGCTGCGTGGATTGCAAGCGTGCTCTGGCTGAGGCGATTAATCGCGATTTGGCACCTTTGCGTGCCCGTCGTGCCGAATTGGCGGCTGACCCTAAGTATGTGCGGCAGGTGATGCTGGATGGGGCTCAGCGCGCACAGATTATTGCCAAGAGGACGCTAAACGAAGTCAGAAGCAAAATGGGTCTTATCTAGCAGAGCGAAGATGCCCTGCTTATTTAAGCAGAGGTGCTGCTTAGCGGTGCTTATCAACGAAGTGCTTAATGCGTACCAATGCCTCTTCCAACTCAGGTACCGACGTGGCATAACAGCAGCGTACGTAGTCCTCGCCGCATTCGCCGAAAGCTGTGCCTGGTACGGCTGCAACTTTCTCCTCTGCCAACAATTTTTCGGCAAATGTTTCTGAGTTCATACCCGTGATGCTGATGTTGGGGAAGGCATAAAAAGCACCCTTTGGCTCAAAACATGAAAGACCAATATCGCGCAATCCTTTGACAAACATCTGGCGGCGGTGGTTATAGTCAGCCACCATTTCTTCAACACTGCCACTACTGTCGCGCAATGCCTCCAATGCGGCTATCTGTGCCATGGTGGGGGCGCACATGATGGTGTGCTGGTGAATTTTGGTCATGGCAGCGATGATTTCGCGTGGACCGGCGGCATAACCGATGCGCCATCCGGTCATGGCGTATGCTTTTGAGAATCCTCCAAGCAGAATAGTGCGTTCCTGCATGCCCGGCAATGAGGCAAAGCACGTATGTTCTATGCCATAAACCAACTGCGAGTATATCTCATCCGACATAACAAGCAGGTCGTGGCGGCGTGCCACGTCGGCAATCTGAAGCATCTTTTCGCGGGGCAACACAGCCCCTGTGGGATTGGCGGGATAACCGCTGAGGATGGCTTTGCTGTTTGCAGTGACGGTAGCCTCAACTTTTGATGAGTCTATTTCAAAACAGTCGCTTTCATAGGTGGGTATTATAACCGGCGTCCCCGACGAAAGGATTACAGATGCAGGGTATGCCACGTAACACGGAGCGCCCATAATCACCTCATCACCTGGGTCGATGGTAGCGCGCATGGCAAGATCAAGCGCCTCACTCACTCCAACAGTAATCAATAGTTCGTCGTCAGGGTCGTAATGCAATCCGCAGCGTTGCTCCAAATGACGCGATAGTTCCCTGCGCAATTCCGGCATGCCCAGATTGGACGTGTACATTGTGCGACCGCGCTCAAGAGAGTAGATTGCAGCTTCACGGATATTCCATGGAGTGGTATAGTCCGGCTCTCCCACTCCAAGCGATATGACGTCTTTCATAGAGGCCAACAGGTCGAAAAATTTGCGGATGCCTGATGGCGCTATGCTATTGACCCGCTGCGATATAATGGGCTTTCCGGATGGACTAACTGGTCTTATGGTAGTCATTAAAATATCCTGCTAAAGAATAACCGCCTGGCGCTTGCTTTCCTCTTTGGCATCAAATATTTCGCCGTCTTCTTTGTAGCGGCGCAGTACGAAATGGCTGACAGTGCCTGTAACGCCCTCAATAGGCGCCAGTTTATGCGTGACAAACTCGGCTACTTCCCGCATTGTACGTCCTTCAACGACCACTGCTAGGTCATAGGTGCCGGACATAAGATAGACAGTGCGGGCTTCGTCAAATTTGTAGATACGTTCGGCGATGGCATCAAAACCAACCTCGCGCTGCGGAGTAATTTTAACCTCGACAAGTGCCCATACATGCTCATTTCCAACCTTATCCCAGTTGATGAGAGCCTTGTACTTTATGATGGCACGATCGTCTTCTGCCTGCTTGATGACATGGCTCACTTCAGCGACGCTTGAGCCGGTCATGGCAGCGATTTGCTCAGGTGTAAGCTTGGCATCTTTTTCAAGCATGCGAAAGATTTCTTTATTGGACATATTCGTGCACCTCACTATGGAGAAATAGGGAACAAGTATTATAGCAGAACAGTTGTGTTTGTGTAATATGCGTTATGTGGCGATTATTCCGAAAACATGCAAATGTATGGAGGCCGTTTCCTCAGTTCTTATGGGCAATACCAACTATGGAGTCAAGACAACTCAAATTGTTTTCGAGAGAGTAGCTTTCGAGCCCATCAATTATTTCTGTGGTGGCAGTAGGATTGATAAAGGTGGCTGTGCCGACCTCTACCGCGCTAGCACCTGCCATTATAAACTCCAACGCGTCTTGTGCTGTCATGATGCCACCTCCGCCAATCACGGGTACTTTTACGGCGGCGGATACCTGATATACCATGTACAATGCTACGGGTTTTATTGCCGGACCTGACAATCCTCCGCTTGTGTTTGCCAGGAGTGGGCGGCGTTTTTTGATGTCTATGGACATTCCTTTCAGTGTGTTGATGAGAGAAACTGCGTCAGCTCCCGCTTCGGCAACCGCACAGGCTAGTTCTACGATGTTGTTGGTATTTGGCGTCAATTTGACGATGACAGGCAAGGAGGTGGTCTCTCGCACAGCTTGCGTCACTGAGGCGGCAGAAGCCGGATTGGCACCGAACTCAATGCAGCCGGATGATACGTTGGGGCAACTGATATTAACTTCCAGTCCGCTAACGCCGGGGATATTGTCCAGCCGCCGAGCCAATTCGGCGTACTCATCTATGCTTTCTGCGGCAATGTTAACTATAACCGGCACGTGCCAGCCAGCCCACATTGGTGCTTTATCACGGACAAGGGCATCAATCCCCGGATTTTGCAATCCTATGGCGTTGAGTAAGCCATCTGGCGTTTCTGCGATTCTTGGTTGCGCATTGCCGCTACGTGGCTTGAGTGTGGTGGCCTTGCATATAATGGCACCAATCCGCTTAATGTTGCATATTGCGCTCATTTCATCGCCGTAGCCAAAGGTTCCTGAGGCCGCCATTACGGGATTGGCAAGTTTTAGCCCGCGCTTGTTACGCGGTGCCAGTTGTACGGATAAGTCAACCATTGTATTCAAAGCGTCTTAATTATACTCATCGGTGCATGTGGCGGCAAACGCGCGGTCTGTCGTCTAAGCAAAATAGCTTTTTGGCTTGAATAATGCTTAAAAATAGTTTACACTTGCTTATCGTGCCATTTGCGGACGATGGGTATTGTTGATTCATCTGTGTCTGTGGTTGGTGCGTACATTCCTTGTCAGTTAACACTGGTTGTGAAACTGGATTTTTCACAGTACCTCAGTTCTGATTCAAGGCAGGTATTTGGATGTTGAGTAGCGACATAGCGCACTTGAGGAGAATGCTATGACAGATGTTAATTACAAACCAATTCAGCAGCGTTTGGAAAAGGACCGCAAACGTATGAGTGAGCAGCTGGATGAAATACGCGCCATGCGCTCATCAGACAATCGCCGCGAGGGTAGTCCTTTTGGAAAACGGGAAGAGGAGGCTACGGAAACAGCCGACTTGGAGAATATGGTGGCCCAGGAACAGTGTGTTATGGATCAGCTGGCGAGTATTGAAGCCGCTTTGAAGAAATTTGAGGCTGGGACATTTGGTGTTTGCGAAAAGTGCGGGCAGCCTATTGAGGCGGTGCGTTTGGAAGCTATGCCTACTGCCAAACTTTGTATGAGTGATGCCCGAAAGAATGCACGTTAAGATTTCACGCAGTACATGGCTGTTCTTTTCAGTTGCTGCGGTTGTTGCAGCGCTGGATCAACTCATTAAGTTTTTGGTGAAGAATAATATTCCGCTGTATGGCTCATGGCCTGAAGATGGTTTTTTTCGTATTACGCATTTCCGCAACACCGGCGCTGCTTTCAGTATTCTCCAAAATTCCCGCCTTCTCCTTTGCATTATTTCCAGCGTGGGAGCGCTTGCAGTATTGTACATTGCGTTGATATTCAGCCGCCGATTTATCTTTTTGCGCTGGAGAAGTTCGGTGGCGGCCTTAGGATTGATGCTCGGCGGTACGATAGGCAATTGGATTGATCGTGTTTTTATCGGGCATGTAACCGATTTCATAGGCGTAGGGATGTTCCCTGATTTCAATATTGCTGATTCAGCATTGGTAGTAGGCAGTATCCTCTTGGCTTTCAATCTTGTACGCGCATCCGGGGCGGAGCATTCTTGTGAATCAACGGAAGCTACTGACAGCTGATAGCGCAGGCTTGCGCACGGATGTCTTTCTTGCACAGCATCTGCCGGAGTTGTCGCGCAGTTTTATTCAGAAAATGATTGCCGACGGTTTCGTGCTGCTGGGCGACAAACCTGTCCGTGCAGGGCTGAAGCTGAAAGCAGGCGACTGTATTAGTGTTACCATACCACCGCCGATGCCAAGCGATATTGCGGCAGAGGACATCCCATTACACATAATATTCGAGAATGCCGACTTATTGGTGGTTAACAAGCCTTTTGGTATGACCACCCATCCTGCCCCGGGAAGCATGGTACACACACTTGTAAATGCTGTGCTATCACATCTTCCTGCCCTCCCCGAAAGTGATAACCCTGCCCGCCCGGGCATTGTGCACAGGTTGGATAAGGACACGTCAGGGCTGATATTGATTGCAAAAACGCCATCGGCTTTGGCTAATCTTTCGTCTCAGTTCAAATCGCGCGTGGTAAAAAAAAACTATATAGCATTGGTGTGCGGTAAACCAAAACAGTCCGGCGGTGTTATTGATGCGCCTATTGGGCGCGATCGCATGCGTCGCCAGCGCATGGCTATTGATGCCGGTGGTCGCCCTGCACGTACGGCTTATACTACGCTTGAGCAATTTTCTGGTTATTCGCTGTTGGAGGTGCGTCCTGAAACAGGACGCACGCATCAAATACGGGTACATTTGGCATCAATAGGGCACCCTGTGGTGGGGGATATTGTATATGGAACCAAATCTAACCTAGTGGCGCGGCAGTTTTTACATGCCGCGCGCCTCAGGTTCTTTTTGCCGGCAATGGGGGAAGAAGTGGAGTTCGCTGCACCATTGCCATCCGATTTACAGGATGCACTGGAAGACTTACGACAACAACCGTAAGATTTTGTCTATAGCTATTGTGGTTTTAGCCATCTTGTTCTGAACGTGTGTTACAGCAAATTCAGGCGGCGCCGCAGCATATAGAGTGTTAAAGAAAATAATCCTATGCACCGTGTGAGCAAAAAGACTATGCCAATTGATGCAACTAATTGTGATATTGCAAACGGGGACCAACTTGAGTCGCTTAATAATAGTATCAATGACACTGCTGCAAACGATGCGAATAGCTGCTCAATTGTGGAAAATGCAAAATACATGCCGAATGCTAACAGCCAGCGGTGATTGTTTACTAACATGCTGAGAGAGAGGCATGTGTAAATCAGAAGGATTGAGCTAAATGTGCCGAGTATTGAAACTATGATAAGCTCAACGCCAATTAGAAACGATTCCCCTGAAGAAAACCAAAGGTTGAAAATGTCATTGAAAAAGTTGGTGATATCTGAAAAACTCATATTTATGCTGTAGGCTAGTAGCATTGAAATCACAAGAACAATAGCGTTTGCGATATACCAAGTAAATGAAGTCAACAGCTTGCTGAGTATCAGATGTTCGACCTTTACAGGCAGCGTGAATGAAAGATAACCTTCATTTTGCAGCAGGTTTTTGTTAAAGCGCTGGATTGTGATTACCAGTGCGACGGCCATTATTGCCGTAAACAGCATTTGCGAAAGTGAGATACTGATGGCTTGTGGCGTGGCAAGGTTGGTTCGTGTGACGTGAGTGAGCAATTGGAAAAGCCGATTTATGAGCGCGATTGCGAGCATCGTGCCGAACAATGGGAGAAAATATCGTCCGGTAGCCTTAAATTCATACTTAATCAGTTTCGCTAACATCTGAATACCTCCCGGAAATACATATCAACCGATGTCCCGCATTGCCTGCGTAACTCATCCGCAGTTTCAGCAAGCACTACGCTGCCTTCTTTCAGAAAAATAACATCGTCAAGCACTTGCTCAATATCATATATCAGGTGTGTCGATATGATTACTGATGCCGCATGTTTGCGGTTTTTGATTATCGTTGAAAGAATGTAATCCCGTGCGGCAGGGTCGACACCGCCGATAGGTTCGTCAAGTAAATACAATAGGGCTGAGCGCGCCATAACAAGTATTAGCTGCACCTTTTCCTTATTGCCTTTTGAAAGGGATTTCAGTGTATTATGCGGCTCAATTCTCAGGTTCTTGAGCATATCCAGCGCTTTGTTGCGGTCAAAATCCGTGTAAAAATCTGCGAAGAAGTCCAATAGGTCGCTCACGCGCATCCAGTTGTTCAAATATGTGACATCCGGCAGATACGAAACAATGCTTTTTGTCTCAATGCCGGGAGCCAATCCGTTTATGCGGATTGTGCCGGCTGTTGGCGTCAGAAGGCTGTTGCACAATTTGATTAGAGTCGATTTGCCGCTTCCGTTTGGACCAAGCAATCCAACGATACGCCCAGGCTCAACGGTAATATCAACCCTGTTTAGTGCGCGCCGCTGCCCATAATTTTTTGTAAGGCCCCTGCACTCCAGAATAGACATATGTATCCTCCTGTCTGCATCATGGCGAATGCCTGTATCAATGAACGCAGTATCACTTAACTTGATTATAGCCGTATACGCATTCGTATGTCTACTCTTTGTGGATGCTCAATGCGTTGGTATTTTGCAGCTCGGCTGAACTGGTGTTAGTAAAAACTAACTTTGGCATGCGCCGGCACTGACTAAGGCGCGTGGCAAGACCAAGGGTTCGGTTTGATATATTGGATTTTAGGTGTGGTTATGTTATTATGACTTGGCATCAATAATCGCATTGGAGGTGCAGATAGTATTGAAAACACCTGAATCGATGGAAGATTATTTAGAAACCATCCTGATGCTAGGTCATGACGGCACACCGATACGTTCCATCGATATTGTAAATGAGATGGTTTATTCCAAACCAAGCGTCAGTATCGCCATGAAAAAGCTGCGAATGAGTGGGCATATTGAGATTGACGTAGGTGGTTATATAACGCTAACTGACAGCGGGCGTGAGATAGCACAAAAAACATATGACCGCCACATGCTGTTTTCTGACTGGTTGGTTTATTTGGGAGTGGATAGGGAAACAGCTGTAAATGATGCCTGTAAAATTGAGCATGGCATAAGTGATAAAAGCTTTTTGGCAATCCAAAAGCATATTGAGGATTGGAAATGCGGCCTTTATAAACAGAACCCCAAAAGGGTTAGTTGAAAATAAAAAGCGGGAGGAGTAGTAATTATGAAAGACTTAAAGGGAACCAAGACAGAAGCAAATCTCATGGAGGCATTTGCGGGCGAATCGCAGGCTAGAAACAAGTATACCTATTTCGCTTCACAGGCAAAAAAAGATGGCTATGAGCAGATAGCCGCAATATTCTTGGAAACAGCGGGCAATGAAAAAGAACATGCAAAAATGTGGTTTAAGCTGCTTCACGATGGTGCTGTGCCCAGTACGGTAGCCAATTTAAAGGCAGCAGCCAGCGGCGAAAATTTTGAATGGACTGACATGTATGCCAGAATGGCACGGGAGGCACACGAGGAGGGTTTTGAGCAAATCGCCGTACTGTTTGAATCTGTTGCCAAAATTGAGAAGGAACATGAAGCGCGCTACCTTGCGCTATTGAAAAATGTTACGGAGGGTCAGGTTTTCAAGAGGGTCGAAAAGCAGGTTTGGCAATGTGCCAATTGCGGGCATCTTCATGAAGGCACTGATGCTCCCGGTGAGTGCCCTGTGTGCAGCCATCCGCAAAGCTACTTTCAGATTGTCGCCAAAAACTATTAAAGCTCATAATTAAACCGATACTAAACAGCCGACCAAAAGATTGTTCATTTGGTCGGCTGTTGTAAAACGCGCTAAGCGTGAAAATATGCGGTAGTTGCTATCCCAGTTCGTCTACCAGCTTACGTCCGCCCAATAGGTGTATGTGCAGATGCTGCACTACCTGTCCACCCCACTTTCCGCAGTTTATGGCCACGCGATATCCGCCTTTGTCTAAACCTTCCTGTTGAGCTATCAAATTTACGATATGCAGTAGATATTCCTGCAATGTCTGGTCTGCTGCATCAAGCGCTGACAGATTTTGGTAGTGCTTCTTAGGAATTATAAGAATATGGGTGGGAGCCATGGGATGTATGTCGCGAAAAGCGAAAACCAACTCGTCCTCAAATACTTTATTGCTGGGAATTATGCCTGCGGCAATCTTGCAGAAGATGCAGTCCTCCATATCATTCTCCTAAATGCGACGGTATTTGGCGATTTGTTCTTCAAATAAATTTCCGCCGTGAGCATCGTTTGCCACGACAGCCGGAAAACTCTCCACTTCAAGCCGCATAATAGACTCAGCCCCCAACTCAGAATATGCGACTATTTCGGCTCTGCGTACGCTTTTGGCTAATAGTGCTCCGGCTCCGCCGTATGTTACGAGGTAAACGGCGTGGTTGTTTTTGATGGATTCAATTACTTCTAGCGATCGTTTTCCTTTACCAATGATGGCACGTAGCCCGGCACGCAGCAGTGCCGGGGTGAAAGCATCCATGCGCCCGCTGGTGGTCGGACCGCATGACCCTATAATCTGCCCCGGACGGGACGGAGACGGTCCCATGTAGTAAATGGTCTGTCCTTGTAAATCAAAAGGCAGAGGGATTTCATTATTGAGTGAATCAATCAGGCGTTTATGAGCGGCGTCCCGTGCGGTGTAAATGGTGCCTGAAATTGCGACCAAATCCCCTGCATGAAGCTTATCTATGGTCGCTTCATCAAAAGGAGAGGTTATATTCCACGTGACCACTAAAGTATTACCTCGGTGTGTCGTGCGCTGTGGCATTGCAGATTTATAGCAAGCGGGAGGCTGGCAAAATGGCATGGTCTCACTTCAGCATGTACTGCCATTGCAGTTATGCTGCCCCCCATACCCAAAGGACCAATTCCAAGCCTATTCACGCTTTCCAGCACTTGGGCTTCTAGGGCTGCTACTTCAGGGTCAAAACTGGGCTGACCTGCCGGGCGCAACAGTGCCCGCTTTGCGTTTTGCATGGACTTTTCTGAAGTGGCTCCAATTCCAAGCCCGATAATAAGTGGTGGGCATGGATTGCCACCAGCTTCATCTACAGCGGAGGTCACGGCATTTATAATGCTCTGGCTACCAGCCCCAGGTTTTAGCATTACCAAGCGGCTCATGTTTTCAGCACCTCCGCCTTTGGGCATAAAGCTGATTTTGATTTTATCACCCGGTACAATTTCAGTGTGTATAACAGGCGGCGTATTATCTGTGGTGTTAATACGGCTGGAAAACGGATGCTCAACCATGGATTTGCGCAGGTAGCCTTCCTGATAACCTTGCCGCACGCCACCGGCAATAGCTGAGCAGATATCCCCGCCTGTGACGTGTACATCTTGACCGATATCTAAAAACACTACAGCTGTTCCGCAGTCTTGGCACAGCGGCATGCTTTCTGATTTGGCTATGCGGGCATTGTCCAGCAGCTTGTCCAATACATCGCACACTACGGGGGAAACCTCGCTTGAACGGGCTTTTTTCAGGAGTTCTAAGATGTCGCCCCCAAGTTCAAAGTTGCTTGTTTGTGCCAAGAGAGCAACGGCTTTGCTGATTTCGTCTGAGGTAATTTCTCGCATATCAGTTTTAATTCTAACATGAAAATGGTGGGCATGATAGTATTTGTGCGTCTGAGAATTTCAGTTAATTTATAACTAGAGGTTGGTTAGTCGCCCTTGAATTTGAAATAGTAAAGCAATCCGGCGATGCTTTTGGCATCTTCAATATCACCTCGGCGCAGCATTTCAATCGCATCAAGGGATGACACCTTTATCACACTTATTTCCTCCGTGTCTTCGGCTGTTAAAGGTGACGTGAAAAGTTCGGTGGCAAGAAACAGGTGTAAATACTCGTTGGAAAATCCGGGTGCCGAATAAAAACCGCCCAGCCGTTCCAGCTTCCCGGGGCAAAAACCGGTTTCCTCCTGTAATTCGCGTTTTGCCGCTTCCTCCGGTGTCTCATTCAGGTCAATGCATCCGGCCGGTATTTCAAACAACTCTTTACCAGTAGCGTGGCGGAACTGTTTTTCCAGTAGTATGTGCCCGGTAGGGTCCAGTGCTACGATGGCAACTGCTCCGCAGTGCTCAATAACCTCCCGTTTAGTCTGTTGTCCAGATGGCAACTGAACGGCATCCACACGCAGGCTGACGCAGACTCCGGAATATATAGGTTTGCTGGAAAGTGTGCGATATTCGCCCATCACTTAACCCGATAAACCATGGCTACCTCATCACAGTTGGGGAATTTGGGGCAGCGATAGCATTCGCCCCAAATTTTGTGCGGCAAAACGGCCTTGTCTGCCTCCATAAAGCCGCATTTTTGGAAAAATGAGGTGACATAAGTCAGGACAAAGGTATTGTGAATGCCGAGTTCTTTGGCTTCATTCAAACAGATTTCGACTAATGATTTCCCAATTCTTTTTCGTTGATGTTTCTCGCAGACGGCTAAGCTTTTTACCTCGGCCATATCGCTCCATGCTATGTGCAGTGCTGCGCAGGCGATAACACTGCCGCCCTGGCGTGCTACATAGAAATCACGCAAATTTTCGTAGATTTCAGACAGGGGGCGCCCCAGCATTTCTCCTGTCTCGGCGAAAGAATTGACCATTTCCTGTATGGCAGGGGCATCCTCAATTTTAGCTTTTTCAATTTTATACGTCATACGGTTGTCCTTTTTAATTTTTGGCTTAGGGATGCGTAAAAGTGTCCCGGCGGGTCAATACGCAGAAAATGTGTGCGTTTGGTGCTACTGCGCACGGTAACACTGCTACCGTCTAAAAGTTCAATACTGATGTGACCGTCAATGGAGAGCGTGGCAGGGCTGTTGGTAGAGAGTTTAAGAGTAATGACGCTTGTGGAGTTGAGCACCAGCGGATGTTGCAGCGATACATGCGGCAGTATCGGAACAAGCAACATATCTGTCGAGTTTGGGTTGAGGATAGGACCGCCTGCTGCGAGGGCATACCCTGTGCTGCCAGTGGCGCTTGCGACCAGTGCCCCATCAGCTTTATAGGTATCTACAACGGCTCCGTCAACACTGGCAGTGATTTCCACGATACGGGCGATTGCACCGCGTGCCATGACTATATCGTTTAAGGCGTTGAACTGCATTGTTTGAGGTTGTCCATTTATTGTTTGGCGCAATTCTGCCTCCAACATGGCGCGTTCATCGCACCAGCCCTTGCCTGCCAGCAGCGTCAGCAGTTTTTCACTGCCTTCATCCGGTTGTATTTCAGTTAAAAAGCCCAGTTGCCCAAGGTTGATGCCGGCAATAGGGATGAGTTCGCCGTCCAGTGCCTGCGCGACGCGCAGAATGGTACCATCACCGCCTATGGTGAGTATCACGTCTGTGCCTTCAAAATGTTTGCGCAATTCCGCCGTATTCCATGCCGAGCATTGCCAATACTCCAGCCCATGCGCCTGTAATACGGCACTTAGGCGACTGGTTAGTTCTGGTGCTCTCGCATTCAGTGGATGATAGGCGATGCCGACTTTTTGCATAATGAACCACTTCTCCTAACTGATAGGCAGTTTAACAATCTATTTTGCAGACTGTCAAGCGTCTAGCGACGAGCGGAAAGTATTATGAATGCGATGCCGGAAAGTATGATAATCCCAGCTACGGCAGACAGAACAAAGATGAAGTTGATGATAGAACTCAATAGAATCCCCAGCGCTACCATACCTGCGACTATGAGGATAATCCCCAGCCAGCGCAGGCGTTTTTGGCGTACTGTCATAGCGGCTGGTTCTTCTGTGCTGGCGGGATTAAGTTGTCGCGTGTGCGTCTTTCGCGATGCGGATTTCGCTGTTCCGCGCTTGGAACTGCGTGCCAGCAATAAAACGCCGCAGGCTATGATTATGATGAGGACAATTTGCCCAAATCCGGGTCTCACGTAATCTCCGCTACAATGATTTTCTATAGCATAGCACAACTGCTATCCGTATCAAAAAATTGTAGCGAAAAAGAAAAGGCTATTTTGCGGCAGATAGATGGCTACTATAGCCTTGGACAAATCCATACCCCTTGACAAAGAAGTGTTAGACATGTTAGTATTAGCAATCTCATCGATAGATTGCTAATTATGCTGAAACCACGGGAAGAATTAATACTAAGTTCCATTATCCGCCAGTATGTTTTGCGGGTTGCGCCGGTGTCTTCATCCAACGTTTTAGATGAGTGCGGCTTGGACGTAAGTTCGGCTACTGTGCGCAACGATGTAGCGCGGCTGGAAGAGGAAGGCTATATTGTGCGTCCGCATCATGCCGCTGGCTCCATGCCGTCCGATAAAGGTTATCGTTACCATGTAGCCAACATGAAGGGTCCGGAACTTCCGCTTGAGGAGCAGTTCCTTATTAACCACCTGTTCCATCAGGTGGAGGACAAACTGGAGGAGTGGTTGAATTTGGCGGTAACACTGCTGTCGCAGCAGGTTAAAAACGTGGCAATTGTCACCACGCCGCGCTCTCCGGCGACGCAGTATAAGCATTTGGAGATGGTGTCTATTCAGCCGCATTTGGTGTTGGTTGTGCTGGTTTTGCATGGTGCTAAGGTGCGCCAGCAACTTGTGAGTTTAGAAGATGCTGTGACACAGGAAGACCTCACTGTCATGGCGGGGCACTTGAATCGCCTGTTTACCGGACTAAGCGTGGCGCAAATCGAACTGAAGATTGCAGAATTAAGCCGGATTGAGCAACTCATAATGCAGCATGTGCTACGTATGTTACAGGCAGAGGACTCGCACAGCGGTCAGGAAATGTTTCTGGAAGGCTGGCATTTTTTGATTAACCAGCCTGAGTTTAGTCAGGGGTCGCGCTTGTTAAACCTAATCCGTCTGGCGGAGCAAAAGAAACTGGTGGACCTTATGACATTGCACGACTTGGCGGATTATGGCGTACGTGTCGTCATCGGGCGCGAAAACAAAGAAGAGGCTGTGCACGATTGCAGCCTAGTTATCAGCCGTTATGGTTTACCCGGGGCTCCTTTGGGGAGCATAGCTGTTGTGGGTCCTACACGTATGGAATATGAGCGCACTATTGCAGTGCTAAGTTATGTTTCTTCGCTTATTAGCCTGTTGGTGACCGAACTTTATGGCGGTACCTCGGGCAGGCGTTCATATGTGACGAACAATTAATTTTGGCAGGGTGGAAGTATGATGAGTTTTGAACAGGGTGATATGTCTGAATTCGAGAAAACCGGTCATGCACAGGAAGATGGAGACTCTTCTGAAGACATGCAAGCATTGCGCCAAGAACTTGATGCAGCAAAAGCTAAAGCACAGGAGTATCTTGACGGATGGCAGCGCGGTCAGGCGGATTTTACCAACTATAAAAAACGACTGGAGCTGGACAAATTGGATGCCATCAGGTATGCCAATGCAGATATGATGCTCAAAATACTGCCGGTGCTGGATGATTTTGAGCGGGCAGCAGAGCATGTCCCGCCGCAAATGGCATCTGATCCGTGGGTGGGAGGCGTTAATGGTATTGCCCGTAAGCTGGAAAATGTGCTTGAAGTATTGGGATTGAGTCGTATCAAGGCGCAGGACGAGGTTTTTGACCCTAGCGTACATGAAGCGGTCAGCAGCGTTCCCGGACCGGATGGCATGGTTGTGGGTGAGTTGGGAAAGGGTTATATGCTAAATGAGCGCGTACTTAGACCAGCTAAGGTAATGGTAGGTAATGGCGAGGATAATAAATAGGTTAATCCTAAGCTAATTATAAACAAAAGCAAACAACAAAAAGGAGAAAAAATAATGGGAAAAGCAGTTGGTATTGATCTTGGGACTACTTTCAGTGAAATTGCCGTCATGCAGGGCGGTGAGCCGGTGGTCATTCCTTCCGCTGAAGGCGGCAATATCACGCCTTCGGTAGTGGCGGTAAGCAAAACCGGTGAGCGTCTGGTCGGGCAGGTGGCTCGGCGTCAATCGATTGTTAATCCGGAAAACACCATTTACCTAATTAAGCGCTTCATGGGGCGCAAGTGGGGTGAGCCGGCAGGACGCGAACTTTCTATTGAGGACGACGCCAAGCGCAAGCCGTATAAAGTGACGCGCGGTGCCAATGATGAAGTGCGTGTGGCCATGGGTGGCAAGGATTATACACCACCTGAAATTTCGGCCATGATTTTACAGAAGCTAAAAGCCGATGCAGAGGCTTATCTTGGGGAAGCGGTGACAGAGGCTGTCATTACAGTTCCGGCATATTTCAATGATGCGCAGCGTCAAGCTACCAAGGACGCCGGTCAGATTGCCGGACTGAAAGTATTGCGTATCATCAACGAGCCTACCGCAGCTGCCCTCGCTTACGGCTTAGATAAGAAAAAGGACGAAACCATTGCTGTGTATGACTTGGGCGGCGGAACCTTTGATATTTCTGTTCTTGAGTTGGGAGAGGGCACTTTTCAGGTGAAATCCACTGCCGGTGATACTCACCTTGGCGGTGATGATTTTGACCAGCGCATCATGGACTGGTTGGCCGATGAGTTCAAACGCGACCAGGGTATTGATCTGCGCAACGATAAGATGGCCATGCAGCGCCTTAAGGAAGCGGCGGAAAAATCAAAAATAGAACTTTCTACGGTACAGTCCACCGAAGTCAATCTGCCATTTATCACAGCAGATGCCTCCGGTCCCAAGCATCTTAACATCACGCTATCACGCTCTAAGCTGGAGCAGCTGGTAATGGATTTGGTGGAGAAGACGCTTGGCCCATGTAAACAGGCCATCTCAGATTCAGGTAAGTCGACGGCGCAGATTGACGAGGTAATATTGATTGGCGGTCAGACGCGCATGCCGCTGGTGCAACAAAAGGTAAAGGAACTTTTTGGCAAAGAGCCTAATAAGGGTGTCAACCCCGATGAGGTTGTGTCTGTTGGTGCTGCCATTCAGGCCGGAGTACTCAAGGGAGAGGTCAAAGATGTGTTGCTGCTGGATGTTACTCCGTTGACTCTTGGTATTGAAACCATGGGTGGTGTGGCTACACCGCTTATCTCGCGCAATACCACCATACCGACGTCCAAGACCCAGGTGTTCAGTACTGCATCGGATAATCAGCCCAGTGTGGAAATCAACGTGTTGCAGGGCGAGCGCTCCATGGCCGGGGATAACCGTCAGTTGGGCAAATTTGTACTGGATGGAATCTTGCCTGCCCCACGCGGCGTTCCCCAGATTGAGGTGACTTTTGATGTGGATGCCAACGGCATACTCAATGTCAAAGCCCGCGATAAGGGAACTGGCAAAGAACAGAAGATTACCATCACGGTTTCCTCAGGTCTTTCCAAGGATGAGGTGGAGCGCATGCAAAAAGAGGCTGAGTCCCATGTTGCCGAAGACAATAAGCGCAAAGAAGAGGCTGAGACGCGCAATTTGTCGGACAATATGGCTTATCAGGCGGAGAAGACACTGCGTGACAACAAAGATAAAATCCCTGAGGATATCGCAAGCGAGGTCAATACCAAGATTGAAGCGGTCAGAGCGGCAATATCTGCAAATGACGTAGAACGCATGAAGAGTAGCACGGATGAGTTGTCGGCGGCGATGCAGAAAGTCGGCAGCCACATCTATGAACAAACCCAGCAGTCTGCGCCGCAGGATGGCGAGCAGCCCGGTGCCAGCGAGGCATCTGATGGCGATAACAAATCGGATGATGGTACCGTGGAAGGCGAATTCCGCGAGGTCTAGCCTTTATATTCCAAGTGCAATGTAATATAATTCTGTAATATGGGTGAAGGGCTGGATATTGCTTCCAGCCCTTCTTTCCTAACTTTTAGGATGGTGTATGTCAGGTGGCTGCAAGTAGTGATTTTTATCAGGTGCTAACGGTGCGGCGCGACGCTACTCCGCAGCAACTCAAGGCGGCTTTTCGCAAGAAGGCTATGCGCTACCACCCGGATCATAATCCGGGCAGGGAAGAGTGGGCTAATCGTAAGTTGAAGGGTATTATTGAGGCGTATGAGGTGCTGGGAGACCCTGAGCGCCGCCGTGCCTATAATCGCCGTTTGGCACAAACTGAGGTGATGGTCAGGCGTAAGAATAGCGCCAGTCGGTCGAAATCGGTATCGCAGTATATGGTTGATATTATGCGCCATCGTGCTACGCCGTCATGGGCGCGCAAAATGGCTTTTGCATTTGTATTTTTTGATTATTACTCCAAGGAAAACAGAAAGGTTAAATAGGAAAGCACATGACGGCTAAACGGGATTACTATGAAGTGCTGGGAGTAGGGCGGAATGCCAGCAATGATGAGATCAAGCAGGCTTTCAGAAAGCTTGCTTTCCAGTACCATCCTGACAAAAATCCTGGTGCGGATGCAGCGGATAAATTCAAAGAAGCAAGCGAGGCTTATCAGGTGCTGTGTGATCAGGAAAAGCGTCAGGCTTATGATCGCTTTGGGCATTCCGGCGTGGACGGCTCGTCGCGTGGCTTTGAGGGATTCGGCTTTGGTGGCATGGGGAGTATTTTTGAGGACTTTTACAATTTTTTCAGCGATGGCAGCGGCAGTCGCAGCGCCCCTGTACGCGGTGAGGATATTCAGGTTTCATTGGATTTAACCTTTGAAGAAGCGGCATTGGGCGTAGATAAAGAAATCCGTATAATGCGCAGCGAGAATTGCTCGGTGTGTCACGGTAGTGGTGCGAAGCCTGGTACACAGCCACAGTCGTGCTCTGAGTGCAATGGCAGTGGTCGTGTGCAGCGTGTACAGCAAAGTTTATTCGGGCGTTTTACCAATGTATCAGCCTGTCCTCGTTGTTCTGGCAGCGGTCAGGTGATTACAGACGCTTGTACTAACTGCCGCGGTAGCGGACATGAGCGTTTTGAGCGTAAAATCAGCATTACCATTCCGGCAGGGGTTGATAGTGGTGTACGTATGCAGATGAGCGGGCAGGGACATGCAGGGGAACGCGGCGGCACGCCTGGCAACCTGTTGGCAAATATCCGTGTCAAACCACACAAGTTCTTCCTGCGCGAAGACAGTAATATTATTTATAATCTGAAAGTGAACTTTGCCCAAGCGGCATTGGGTGATGACGTGTTGGTGCCGACACTATATGGTGATGCAACTGTCAAAGTTTTGGCAGGTAGCCAGGGCGGCGACGTTTTTACTCTTAGGGGAAAGGGAATACCGCACTTCCGCCGTTCCGGCAAGGGTGATCAGCTGGTGCGTCTAACTGTAGTCACGCCAGGTAAACTCACTAAAGAACAAAAACATTTGTTTGAGGAATTGGCTGCCAGCTTCGATACGAAAAAGAAATAGCAGCGGTTCACGTTGGATAGAGTGGCATGCTGAATAAATGTTTTTCAAAATGAAGAAATAGATTTTACTTCCGATTCCAAGACTCTTTAGAACCCCGATTCTGCTGGTTTATATTTAGGCGTTAAATTATTCCTTTCTGCGTCGCTTTATCGTATTCTTTGGCTTTGATACTTTACGGCATTGCTTTTGTGTTGACCATCATTAGCATCTAAATTGTTATTTCGGATTTCGTTCTGTAAAGTCTGGATCAAGCTTCTTTCCTATGTTGTACACATCGCTTTTGGTGATAAGTTTGGCATCATATGCCTCATTGATTGTATAGAAGTTGGAATCATTGTGGACATACGCCTCGTGACTAGTTCCAAAAATAATAGTATAACCTGCAGCTTTTACTGGATAGTGTGTTTGTGTGTATTGTAAACCGAGGCATTCCATATATACCACTTCACAACGGCTATAGTTTCCGACATACCATAAAACCGAAATATCCTCTAACTTCCACACTTCGGGTCTTCCAAACCGCTCAATTATCCCTCCCCCGATTAAATATTGCGGTTTAACAGGCATAGCAAACTGACGGGGCTTTGAAGAAAGATTTTATTTTTCAGGGTTTAACTGCAACAACCTCATATGGGAACGTATGTTG
>WRHS01000004.1 GCA_009783135.1 Dehalococcoidia bacterium | reverse complement strand
TGATTGACCCAACTTCAGCCATGCGTTCTTGAATTTGGTCATGCTCAGCCTGCGATACCATCAGAAGAATCGGTACATTTCTAAATCGTCTTGGTTTACTCGATTTTCTCCTTGGCGCGATTACTTCATCTATTGTTATGTTCGTAGTATTGGTTCCTGTCATAAAATGCCTCCTGTATAGATTGTCGAAAATGAAAAGACACCGCCTAGAAAAATTGACGGTGCCTTTGTTGTGTAGAGCGGCTCCTCTGCTATTTAGCTTTGTTGTACATTGTCAACCATTGCTTATATTGATATAATAAATCACCTGTTCTGTCTGGATTTCTTGCCCCAAATATTTCACACCCACCCATTGCGCCGGAAAAAAGCATCACAGAAACAATCACTAGCAATAATTTCTTCATTTTACCATCCTAATTTCGTTCCAAGTGTCCAACATGTTTTTGAACTTTGACAGCCTTCCTTGCTTTCGGTGTCAGCAAACTCGGAGCAACTCTGCGGAAGATTTAACTTGAGCGTCTCTTCATCTCAATCAGACGCAAAGTGTTATACATTGCTACGCATTGATTATGTCATGATTATAACATAAACGTTCGGGTCGCAAAATTCCTATATAACGTCGAAATGTCGGATGGGCAGTATCTTTTTAACGTGAAAATATTATTTTTCCATGCCGTTTTCTGAATAAATCAGCCTTGACTGCTATTGCGCCTTTTGATATGCTTTCTCTTCAAGGAGGGCACCCTCATGGCAAAACCTGCATTTAGAGAATTACGCCACACTTATGGTTTCGACGAAGTCGCTATTGTTCCCGGAGATATGACCATAAATCCTGACCAAACCGACGTTAGTTATTCAATAGGCAATATCAAATTTGATATCCCCATCATTGCCTCAGCCATGGATGGCGTCACGGATACTGCTTTTGCCATACGCATGAGCAAACTCGGCGGGTTAGCCGTACTTAACCTAGAAGGCGTGCAGACGCGTTATGACAATCCCTCTGAGATTCTCTCGCAAATTGCCAAGGCACCCGAAACAGAGGTAACGGCACTGATGCAGAAAGTGTATGCCGAGCCTATTCGTGATGAGTTAATTGCCGAGCGCATAAAACAAATCAAGGCAGGAGGTGGCGTATGTGCCGTTTCCGTTGCTCCGGCCAATACAAAAAAATACGTTAAAACCATAGTAGATGCCGGCGCCGATATCCTAGTTGTGGCATCAACAGTCACCAGCGCCCATCACATATCCAAAAGCACTCATGGTCTGGTGTTCGAAGAGTTGGTAAAGCAGGTGCCCATTCCTGTTGTTGTGGGTAACTGCGTTAGTTACAGCGCCTGCATAGCCCTCATGCGTACCGGCGTGGCCGCCGTACTTGTAGGTGTCGGTCCGGGCGCTGCCTGCACGTCCCGCGAGGTACTTGGTATCGGCGTACCTCAAATTACGGCCACAATGGACTGCGCACAGGCACGCGATGATTATTTCAATGAGTCCGGTCGCTACGTATCCATCATCACCGACGGAGGTTTCCGCAAAGGCGGCGATGTATGCAAGGCTATAGCCGCCGGTGCCGACGCTGTCATGCTTGGCTCGATTTTTGCTCAAGCGGAAGGTGCACCGGGTTATGGCTGTCACTGGGGCATGGCCAACCCTCATGCCTCTTTACCACGTGGTACGCGCATCAAAGTCGGCATTACCGGCACATTGGAGCAGATTCTCTTCGGGCCCACTTCGCTGACGCACGGCAGCCAAAATTTCGTAGGAGCTTTGCAAAACTGCATGGGCGTTTGCGGCGCAGCGAATATTGCTGAATTCCATAAGACAGAAATAGTTATTGCGCCCTCAATCGTCACCGAGGGTAAGTTCTATCAGATGACCATCCCGACAATCTAATATAAATCTGGTTTACTAAACTATTAGAGGCTTCCGTAAATCAAACCGGAAGCCTCTTTATTAATATTTGAGATGTGTTCGGCTGGCATGCCACAAACGCAATGCTTATCTGATGATGCAACCGCCCCACTCGACAACCATGAAGCCACTCCTGCTGAACGGGCTCAGTTCCTGTTCCTCTATTTCAATCGGGGCATCAAGTGGCTTAAACGCCATAAATACTCTCAGCATGCTGTCAGGCGTGGGTGTGATAATCAACTCGGCATTTTCGGTATAAGCGTTGCCTTGGAATGTGATTAGGTTATATGCGTTGTTTTGCATCAAAGGCAGCCAATAGACAATAAACTCATTGTACTCCCTCGGTGTAAGCCCAATATAAGAGAGTTTATCCTGTAAAAAGGAGACTGTATCCTCGCCTTTTACAACAAAGCCCCGGCTCAGGTCATAATCCGTCTTGCCGTGTCCTTCCCAAAACAGATATGCGTATTCCTTGCCGTCGGCATGGTTGATTAAAGTGCCGTCCTGAAATGCTGTGACATGCCATCCGTCGTTATATGCCGGATAGGTAAAATCCAAAATGCCGTTATACTTCAACTTTACAGTGACTTCGGTGGGTACATCAGGGTAAAGATATATTACTGGCTTGAGGGCAGTCGTTTCGGGTGGTTTACACGAATCACAACCCATAGCAGATACAAGAATCGCCACCGCCACAATAGAGATGATAATAAATGCTGCCTTTTTCATCTGCAACTCCCGTTATGTTATATTACTAATCGTCATCGTCGGCATCATCATCGTCAGAGGCAAAGGCCGCCGCATCCTGTTTTACAACAGGCACAATAGCGCTTGTTTTCATCCATTTGCGCTTTGGCGCCAACTTGAGCTCGTCCGCAACAGCACGTAATTTATTAAAAGACTCTCCGCTTTCAGCGGACACGGATACAACCAAAGCATCAACTCCGCCATCCCACAACATGGTTATTTCATTTCCAGATATATCCACCGGAACATGCGCCAGAAGCGGCTTGGTAATAAAATCACCTAAGCGGGACCATCGCATCAAATCCATCCATGTAAGAGCCGCTGTAGTATCGGCATCTACCAAAATGGAGTCCATAGGTAAGTCATTCAACGCACGTGCAAAGCTATCAGGTAAATCAGATGGCAGTACCAGCACTTTACCAATGCCGGTACTGCTGCGGGATAGCAGCGTGTTTTCAGCCGCAAAAGCCTCAAAATCCACGCCTTCCGGGACTTTGCTTTGGGCTTTGCCGATAAACCACACACCCAGCGGGGCATCGCCGGCAGTTTTCAAAAGCATTTTCAGCGTTTTGGCAGGTAAGTATTTGTGGCAAGTCAGCAAAACAGCATCCGCAGATTTCATCACATCAGATGCATTTTCTGCATCTTCCAAGGTCAGTCGCGCCACTAACAGCATGCGCGGCTTGTCCGCAGAAGATGTGCTGCGGAAAAACCCCATTGATGGCGGCGCCACCTGTAAAGCGTTTTTTAGCTTGTCAGCAAAACGGCTCATGTTTAACTCCCCAAAACAAATAACTCAAAGAAATGCACTCATATCTTCAGTCCAGTGCATCATTTCATTAAATCATACCACAGCTAACAAATACTGATAACCGGCGCCGGCACTAAAAATTAACGGAGGTAGTCGAGAAAAGCTTAACTGATTGCTGTGTGGAGCCAGCGTGGAGGCTCGAACTCCAGACCTGCTGTTTACGAAACAGCTGCTCTACCAACTGAGCTACGCTGGCTTGTCCCAAAAATTGCATGATTACACAACTCTCAAACTTACAACAAATGTTTTCGATGATTTTTTCGGAACTGCTACATAGATTACTTATTTCGGGGCAAGTTCGTCAAATTATCATCTTTTAAGCCATTTGTGGCTTGCTCAATTGTTTTCTTATTCATAACAAGGAAACCTTGTGCATACCGGCAAATGAAAATCTTGGAAAAACGCATTATCGCTCTTGCTGGTATAACAACTGTATGCTATACTGGTGCGTTAAAATGAGTTTCAATGGGCATAAGGGAGGTTTTCTTGGCTGATACAGCAACCATTAAAGAGTTATTAGAGGCCGGTGCTCACTTCGGTCACCAGACCAGCAGGTGGCATCCGCGCATGAAGAAATATATCTTTACCAAGCGCAATGGTATTCACATCATTGACTTGGAACAGACTGCTTCCATGCTGGACAAAGCCAGCGAATTTATCAAAGAAATCGTTGGTGAAGGCGGCAAAGTTCTGTTCGTCGGCACGAAAAAACAGGCCCAGACCATCATACAGGAAGAGGCTCAGCGTGCCGGAATGTTTTATGTTAATCAGCGCTGGGTTGGCGGCACGCTCACCAATTTCGCGGCCATTCAGGGTCGCATTGACTACCTTGTACGTCTAGAGGATCAACAGTCCAAAGGCGAACTGTCCCGGCTGCCCAAAAAGGAAGCTCAGCAATTAACCGAAGAAATTGAGCAGATGAACATACAATTTGGCGGCATCAAGGAAATGACTGCTCTGCCGGATGTTATGTTCATCGTTGACCCCTCAAAAGAGCGCATCGCTATTGCTGAGGCGCAGAGAGTGGGAATACCCGTCGTTGCTATGGTGGATACCAACTGTAATCCGGATGAAATTGACGCACCTATCCCATCGAATGACGACGCAATCCGCGCCATCAAGCTGGTGGCCGGCAAGATTGCCGATGCCATTCTGGAAGCCAAAGGCGAACTTACGGTGGCTGTTGAAAAAGGCGACGTGCCGATTATTGGTGAAAGCACCGACAACGCTCCTGCAATAGACCTGTAATTCAAGGAGAAATACGTGGAAATTTCGACCGATAGCATAAAAGAACTGAGAGAAAAATGCGGTGCAGGAATTATGGATTGCCGAGCCGCTCTTATAGAAACCCAAGGCGACTTGAGGAAAGCTGCCGAACTTCTTAAAGAACGCGGATGTGCCAAAGCAGCAAAGAAAGCCGACCGCGTTACAGCCAATGGGCTTGTGGAAACATATATTCACACCGGTGGTCGCATCGGTGCCATGGTGGAAATCAACTGTGAAACCGATTTTGTGGCCCGTACAGAAGAGTTCAAGCACCTTGCGCGCGATATCGCTATGCAAATAGCAGCCATGAACCCAAGCTTTGTGCTGGCAGAGCAAATACCAGCAGATTTTGTAGTACCAGAGGGTGAGGTTGTTAGCCTCATGGAGCAGTCTTTCATCAAAGACCCCTCGAAAACCATTAAGGATCTTATTGTGGATGTAATCGCCCGCACGGGCGAAAACGTCCGCATTAACCGTTTTACACGTTTTGAGATCGGCGTTTATCCTGAATAAACATTAAGGACTGAGCTAATGGCCCAGGCCAAATACAAACGGGTTCTACTGAAACTCAGCGGCGAGGCTTTCAAGGGTGGGCAGGCTGACATTGATATTGATGCCGCCACCGTTTCTGACGTGGCTCACCGCATCAAGCAGGCCCACGACATGGGCGTGGAAGTAGCAGTCGTAGTCGGTGCCGGCAATATCTGGCGCGGGGCTACAGCTGAGAAGGTCGGTTTTGATCGCGTTACAGCCGATTACGCAGGAATGCTGGCTACCGCCATCAACGCTTTGGCATTACAGGATACTCTGGGGAAAATCGGCGTTGAAACACGGGTGCAATCCGCCCTTACCATTCAGCAGGTAGCAGAACCGTTCATCCGCCTCCGTGCTATACGCCATATGGAAAAAGGGCGCGTAGTTATTCTGGCCGGTGGCACCGGCAATCCATATATGACCACTGACACGGCCGCAGCACTGCGCTCCATTGAGTTGGACGTTGATGTACTGCTGATGACCAAAAACTGCGTCGATGGTGTATATGACGCCGATCCTCGCAAGAACGCCAATGCCAAAAAATTTGAGCATCTCAGCTACATGCAGGCGCTTAACATGCGGCTTCAGGTCATGGATACAACTGCCATTTCTCTATGCATGGATAACAAATTACCCATCATCGTTTTCAACCTTCAGGCAGAGCATAACATTGTGCGTGCAATAAGTGGCGAGCCGATTGGCACTTTGATTAACGGGGAGGAGCAACAATGATAGAAACTACACTGCTTAAAGCCGAAGAGAAAATGAAAACGACTGTTGATATACTCAAGCGCGACCTGTCAGGTGTGCGCACGGGACGCGCCAGTACAGCACTGATTGACCACGTGCGCGTGGACTACAATGGGGTTCCCACGCCCATGAATCACATCGCAAATGTTTCGGTTTCCGGCACCAGCCTGCTCATCATTCAGCCTTGGGACCCCAACATCCTTTCAGGGATTGAAAAGGCCATCCTGAAATCCAATATCGGGCTGACACCAAACTCTGACGGCACCGTCATACGACTGTCCATTCCGCCGCTTTCTGAAGAGCGCCGTGCGGAACTTACAAAAATGGTCAAGAAAATGACCGAGGATCAGAAAATTGCTATTCGCAACATTCGCCGCGATGCCATAGAAGATATCAAAAAACTTGAGAAAAACAAGGAAATCTCACAAGACGACCTTAAACGCGGCGAGGGTAAGTTGCAAAAACTGACAGACTCTTTTATTGGCGTTATTGATGGATTGGAAAGTACCAAAGCTGCCGAACTGAAGCAGGTCTGACAAAACATAAATCGCCATCAGGCAACTGGTATTGCCAACGCAGTACGTCACATAGCCACCCCACAGCGCATATGTTACAATAGTCCAACATGGCAGAAACAACACCAGTCTTCCCCAACCACATCGCCATCATCATGGACGGAAATGGCAGATGGGCCACTAAGCGTGGAATGTCGCGTTTGGACGGGCACCTCGCAGGCTTCAATACCATCCACGATATAGTCCGTTATCTTGGTGAGATAGAGCAGGTGAAATACGCCACTTTTTATGCTTTCTCGACTGAAAATTGGAACCGTCCTGAAGCTGAAATAAAAAGTATATTCAACATTCTGAATGAGTCTATCGCTCACGAAGCAGCTGAGTTGCATGAAAACAACGTGCGCATTCTCTGGCTTGGACGTGCTGAAGGCCTGCCCCCTAAACTGGTACAAAATATTAACGATGCAGTCTCTCTGACATCCCGCAACAGCGGCATGACGTTGGCGTTGGCGCTAAATTATGGCGGGCGGCAGGAAATCACCGATACCTTGAAACGCATTGTAGCCGAAGGCGTGCCGGCAGAACTTATAGACGAAAAGTTGATAGCCAAATACCTATACACTGCCGACATGCCGGACGTTGATTTATTGATACGGACGGCCGATGAGTTGCGCATATCAAACTTCCTGTTATGGCAGCTGGCTTATGCCGAGTTTTATTTCACCCCGGAGCTATGGCCTGATTTCAACCGCGCCGACATGGACAAAGCAATAAGGGCTTACCGCGAACGCAAACGCCGCTTCGGAGGATTGTAGTACATGTTAGTAAAGCGAGTGGTAACCTCCATCTTACTGCTCGGCGGTCTATTACTGGTATTATGGGCCAACAGTTTTTTTCCTGCGTTCGCTATAGCCGCCGCCATCTGTGCTCTTATGGGGGCATGGGAGTTTTACCGCATGGTAGGCGCCAGCGGCAAAGGCCGTCCTGTATTGTGGCTGGGGCTGGCACTGACACTGCTTTTTGTCATTGCACCCACACTCAAATGGGACCATAGCAGCGGCATACTAATCAGTATTGCAGTTGTGGCACCACTGTTGTGGGTTATGTTGCGGCGCGACCACAGAGATGCATTCTCCAGTTGGGCTTTTACACTAGCCGGCATCTTATACCTGGGTTGGCTCTCCAGCCGCTACACTGCCCTCATACGGCTTGATGATGGTTATAAATGGGTTGTATTGGCACTGTTTTGCACCTTTGCCAGCGACACCACCGCTTATTTCGTGGGGCGTTTGCTCGGACGTCACAAAATGGCTCCTTCTATAAGCCCTGCGAAGACCTGGGAAGGAGCCGCTGGCGGACTGGCAGGAGCCATAATACTGGGTTCTCTTACAGCTTGGATACTTAAACTGCCATTGTCATTGTGGCAGGCGGTCCTGCTTGCCGCAGCCACCAGTGTCTTCGCCCAGGCAGGCGACTTGGTTGAATCGCTCTTCAAGCGCAATATGGGAGCAAAGGACTCAGGCCATGCACTGCCGGGACACGGAGGAATGCTGGACCGCGTAGACGGCATTGTCTTTGCCGGACTGGTTGTGTATTACTACGTTATTTGGCACGGTTAACGACGACCTTGTTCATAGAAAAAAACCCTTGGGTGTGCATGACAGTATTTGCAGTCAGCTGCACAAACTATAAATATTCGTGAGTTTAGGTTATTATTCATCATATGGACAATCCGATACCTCAAAAATTGGTAATCCTCGGCTCCACCGGTTCTGTAGGCAGCCAAACGCTGGATATCGTGCGTGCACATCCTGAGCGTTTATGCGTTGTAGGCTTGGGGGCAGGAAACAATGTTAAGCTGCTGGCTGAGCAAATCAGCGAATTCCATCCACGTTTCGTTTATTTCCAAGGGGACCAGACACTTGCGCCGCCTGGGGATTATAAATTCACAGATATGCAGGAAATGGCAACACATAGCGATGTGGACATAGTCGTTGCCGCATCATCAGGGGCTTCCGGACTACCTGCACTACTCTCGGCCATTAAAGCCGGTAAAATCATCGCTTTAGCCAATAAGGAGGCTCTGGCGATGGCCGGCAGCATCGTCATGCCGCTGGCAAAAAAGCACAATGCTCAGATAAGACCCGTTGACAGTGAGCACTGCGCCATTTGGCAGTGTCTTGCCGGTGAAAAAAGCATTCCGTCACGAATAATCATCACCGCCTCAGGCGGGCCATTCCGCAATTATTCACAGGCAGAGTTGGCGGAGGTTAGCGTTGAGGAAACACTAATGCATCCATCATGGAAGATGGGCAAAAAAATCACTGTTGACTGCGCCACGCTTATGAATAAGGGACTGGAGGTAATTGAAGCCCACTGGCTGTTTGATATGCCGTTTGAAAACATAGATGTGCTGGTACATACCCAGAGCATCATACACTCCATGGTAGAGTTCAGTGACGGGGCGATCAAGGCACAACTGGGAGCCCCCGACATGCATTTGCCCATACAATATGCCCTCAGTTATCCGCATAGATGGGATAACCATCTAACGCCGCCTCTGGATTTTTCCCAAATCAGCAAGCTCTGTTTTGAACAACCAGACATGACGCGCTTTCCGTGTCTTAAACTGGCTATCGAAGCCGGCAAAGAGGGAGGCACGTGCCCTGCTGCATTGTGCGCCGCCGATGAGGTAGCTGTCGATATGTTCCTAACAGAACGCATTAAGTTTGGACACATTCCCCTAATTGTGGATGCCGTGTTATCGCGCCACTGCAAAATCCAAAACCCTTCCATTGACGATATCCTTTGCACCGACGCCGAATCCCGCATAATAGCCAAAAAAATAGCCCAACAGGAGAAACTGCTTTGCTGCTGACATCAATTATCGCTTTTCTTCTAATTTTTACCGGAGTAATCATGGCGCATGAGCTTGGGCACTTTGTCACTGCCAAGCTTTCAGGTGTCAAGGTGGAAGAGTTCGGCATAGGATACCCCCCGCGCATGTTCGGCATTAAACGCGGTGAAACTATTTACTCCGTCAACTGGCTACCAATCGGAGGTTTCACCAAGATGTCCGGCGAGGAGGACCCCAGCGCCACACGCAGTTTGGCATCCAAGAGTTGCGCTACGCGCGCCCTTGTTCTCGGTGCCGGTGCTATCGTCAATGCACTTTTGCCATTCATATTGCTGTCTGCCGCGTATATGCTGCCGCACGACGTGGTCAAGCATCAGCTAGTCGTAACAGACATAGTTCACGACTCACCTGCCGAAGACGCCGGACTTATGCCGGGCGATATTATACTGGCAATCAACGGCAAGACCATTGAGAACTATGGCGACCTGCAACGCTATATTGAACTGAATCTTGGCAAAGAAATAACCATGCTTGTCCAAACGCCACATGATACCCAGGAAAGCAAACCCGTCATACCACGCTGGAAACCACCGGAGGGACAAGGTCGCATTGGCTTTAAAATGGATATCGTTGAGGGAAGTGAAGAGATATCACGCCGCTCCGAGCCGTTTTTCAAAAGCATTTCAATGGGTGTAAGAGATACCTTTCAGACAATGGCGCTGTATAAAAATTCCCTGCTTGGCTTGTTTATCGGCAACAGTTCGGCACAACTCACCGGACCCGTAGGTATCGCCCAAATGACAGGTGAGGTTGCCCGGTACGGCATTAGTCCGCTGCTGGAACTGGCCGGTTTTCTCAGCCTAAGTCTGGCCATAATGAACCTGCTGCCATTGCCGGCTCTTGACGGAGGACGGCTGGTTTTCGTTTTTCTGGAGTGGATACGCCGGGGCAAGCGCGTTTCGCCGCAGACTGAAGGAAAAGTGCATTTTGCCGGTTTTGTTATGCTGCTGGTATTGATGCTGGTATTAACGTTTCAGGATATAGCCCGCATAATCAGCGGAGGCTAAGAATATGTATCCCAGGAGAATTTGCAAAACCATTCATATCGGATCCGTGCAGGTAGGCGGCGATGCGCCTATAAGCGTACAATCCATGACCAAAACAGACACGCGCGACGTGCACGCCACCATACGTCAAATCAAAGAACTGGAAGAGAATGGCTGTGAAATTATTCGCCTAGCAGTACCGGACAGTGAGGCCGCCGCCGCCTTATCGGAGATCAAACACGGCATCAGCATCCCTCTCATCGCCGATATCCATTTTGACCACCGCTTAGCCCTGGATGCACTGTCGGCCGGCGTAGATGGCCTTCGCCTCAACCCGGGTAATATTGCCGATGCAGACAAGGTCGCCGAGGTAGTCAGAGCCGCAAAGGAACGACAGGTGCCTATCCGCATCGGTGTCAACGCCGGAAGTTTGCCGCCGCACGCCGCACCAGAACAAACTTTACCCCAGCGCATGGTAGCAGCTGCCATGCACCATATTAAACTGCTGGAAGACCTTGACTTTGACCTGATTAAAGTATCTCTTAAGGCCTTTGACGTACCCTCTACCATTGAGGCGTACAAGGATATCGCTGGCAAAATTCCTTACCCTCTTCATCTGGGCATCACGGAGTCCGGTATGCCGCGTACGGGCGCCATACGCAGCGCTGCCGGTATCGGCACGCTGTTATACTTGGGTATTGGCGATACAATACGTGTTTCACTCACAACCGCACCGCACGAGGAAGTATGCGCCGGGTATGACATACTAAAAAGCCTCGGGCTACGCCGACGCGGACCCGTGTTGGTTAGTTGCCCTACCTGCGGGCGCTGTGAGGTGGATGTCATCGCCATAGCGCAGCAAGTCGAGCAGCTATTGCAAAAAAGCCCGAAGCATCTGCGCGTTGCCGTCATGGGATGCGTAGTCAATGGTCCGGGTGAGGCCAAAGATGCCGACATAGGCGTGGCTTGCGGCAAAGGTAAAGCTGTTTTGTTCAAAAAGGGGGAACAGATAGCGGTTATAGCTGAAAATGAAATTTTGCCGCGTTTGATGCAGGAAATTGATGGAATGTAGATGCAAGCACCAGAGCATCGGGGTTTTCCATACACTGTTAAAAACGATGAGGGATTGCCGTGTGGAATAGAACCTTTCTTGTTCTTTCGGGAATTATGAAAAAATTTCTGCCGGCAATTATGGCGATTATCGGCTCTGTTTTTATCGCGGCATTTGTTATTTGGGCTTTCAGCCTGCACGGCACCAAGGGGCTGTTCCACGTCAATGGTCAATTTCACGCAATATTCATTTTGTTATTCGTCAGCATTGCCATACTGTCGGCTTCAGGGGTCGTATACATATGGCTTTCGCCGCGTCTTAAGCCGCTGCCGGACAGACTGTTTACCATCGCTCTCGTTATCTGCGCGCTTCCCGGCCTAATTGCGCCTCCTCTAGTTTACGCCTACACAAACGGTTCTTTTTCAGGAAGTATAGGTGATACTCCTCCACAGCTTATAATTACGGCAGATAATGGAGCATTCGGCATACCAAACATAGCGTTGACTTTTAACAGTTCCCAGCCGACAGCTAACACCGTCGTCTGGGGCACGCCGTATAATCCGACCAGCATAAATGAAGAAAAAGCATCCTGCAGGCACGTTTTTTTATTTTGCGACCTACAGCCATCAACCGGCTACACCTACCGCATCAACGATGATGCCAGCTATAGCTTTACCACTCCGTCAGCTGATGGGATGCTGCATTTTGCCGTTTGCTCCGATACTCATTTCGGAGCAGGTAATAACCGCAGCGATTTGACAGCCGCAATGCTGCAAGCCATCGCAAGCCCTGCCAACGGCTTTGACTTATTCTTTTCTCTTGGCGACTTGGTTGAGTATGGCTTCAATGCCAGCCAATGGCATGAGGCCTTTGACGCTTTTTCAGTCGCCACATCCGGCATACCAACGCTATTCGCCCTGGGCAACCACGATTCTCTCTTTGCCGGAATTAATATGTATAAGGATTATGCCCGCCCGACAGATATCGGGCTAAGTAGCAACTCACAGTTGTGGTACCGCTTGGATGTCGGCAAAATCCATTTTCTGGTACTGGATATTGAATGGAGTGCCGAAAGCTATACGCCGGCACAGGCTGCATGGCTGGAAGCTCAACTCAAGGATATCCCTGCAGGCGACTGGAAAATTGTTATGGGGCATGGATTTTATTATTCGTCCGGCTCAGCGCATGAGGGCTGGAATTGGTTTGATAATCCTGAGACCATCAATATACTGACGCCACTGTTTGAAGAATATGGCGTTGATTTGGTGATTTCCGGACACAACCACCACATGGAACTGCTGCAGCACGCTGGAGTAACGTACGTTATCTGCGGGGCTTTCGGCGGTTGGCCCGACCAGATGCGCGATTGCACGTCACCAGCAAGCTTATGGTATCAGCATGGACAATACGGCTTTGTTGATGTGAGTCTATCAGGCAATCAATGCAGCATCATTTTGCGCGATAGCACCTATCAATCACTGGAAACATTGACTATAGAAAAGTAATAAGATAACATTTTTCTGCGGAGAGCATATGGATGGTTTTGCTATTCTCGGTATTGTATTCGGCATTGTTGTTGCGCTGATGCTTGTTATTGCCACGTTCCTGCTTAACGGCAGGGGAACCTTTCTAATCTCAGGCTACACCACTATGAGCGCGGATAAAAAGGCCGGTTATGAACAAAAAGCCTTGTGCCGCTTCGTCGGCTGGCTGTTGGTCATAATTGCGCTATGTATGGCGCTTTTCCCAATCGGCGTGTATTTTGAAGCGACGTGGCTGATATTCTGCAGCATAGCAATCCTGTCTGTCGCCATTATTTTTGCTGTCATTTACGCAAACACCGGCAATCGCTTCCGCAAAAACGATGCCCCAGGAAGCCTCACCGAAGAAACATCAAAACCGCCGGCTGCCAGATTCGCAATAGTCGCCGTTGTCGCCATCACTGCGATTGTGCTGGCTACGTGTGGCATCCTGTTCCATCAGGGCAATAAAGACCCTGCAATCAATACCCTTGATAACAGCATACAAATCAAGGGCATGTATGGATTGGATATTGCCTTTTCCGACATAACTGACATTTCCCTCATCGATAAAAGTATGAGCGAGATTGGGTACGGGCAAAGAACTAACGCATACGGCGGCATCGGCAATGCGTTAAAAGGGCATTTTAAATCGGATAGTCTCGGGAAAATGTTACTTTTTGTTCAGAAAAAAACATCTCTTACGATACAAATTGAGCGTGGCGATAAGGAAACAGTTTATATTAGCCTGAACAATAGGTATGATACCGAATGCCTGTATCTTGATTTGATAACAAACATAAAGATAAGCTCATTGTCTCCAACTGACCTTTCCTACGCATATTTTGTAGTATTATTAGACCTTTATTTTAACCACACTCCATACGGCATGAACCCAAAGAATGTTGCCGTTGATTTGACGAATGTAAAACTTGCCGACACCTCATCGCTTATTAATCTTTTACAGAATCATTGCAACAAAAACGGTGTCGCATTGTTGCAAGACAATTTTGAGGGATTAAGACAATCCGGCTATATAGTAGGTTCCGTTTCAGAAAACGGAGAGCCTCATTATCACTATTTTAAAGATGGTTTCATAATAGTTTTTAATGATATTGAACTAAATCAAGACACTCTTGTCACATCAGCATATGTTTGGTATGGTAATCTTGGAGCGAGCGGATTGGATTATACAATCCGGCTGGTAAACAATTCGTGGGAAATTGCAGGCATAGACAACTGGTGGATGAGTTGATAACCTGCTTATATCTCCCCCATGCCAACGATTAGCATAAATCGCATCAATATGTTTTAATCTGTTGCGAGAAAGTCATTAGCAAGCACAAAACAGTATTTTCTTTAAGGACTTACGAAATATGCGTTTATCACAACTTTTCGGTAAAA
This sequence comes from Dehalococcoidia bacterium, assembly GCA_009783135.1. Lineage (GTDB taxonomy): Bacteria > Chloroflexota > Dehalococcoidia > Dehalococcoidales > UBA1222 > WRNG01. Next base: position 15,936 of record WRHS01000004.1, on the reverse strand, counting down.
GACTGCGTGAGATTCCGGCGGATGCCGACACGGAAAGCCACCGCTTGCTGCTGCGCGCAGGCATGATTTGTCAGCTGTCAGCAGGCGTGTATTCCTATATGCCGCTGGCTCTCAGGGCACTGCGCAAAATAGAAAACATCGTGCGTGAGGAAATGAACCGCACAGGGGCGCAAGAGGTGCACATGCCCTCCCTGCAGCCTGTGGAATTATGGCAAAAATCCGGACGCGAGACTGCCATGGGGCAAACACTTTTTCACCTGCAGGACCGCAAGGAACGCGGGATGGTTTTAGGACCGACTCACGAAGAGGTCGTGACCGACATGGCCGGACGCAACGTACAAAGCTACCGCGACCTGCCTTTCACACTGTATCAAATCCAGACCAAAATGCGCGATGAACCTCGCCCGCGCGGCGGGCTCATCCGTGTACGCGAGTTTACCATGAAGGATGCCTACAGCTTCCATGCCAATGAAGAGGATCTGGACGTTACATACAAACAGATGGTGCATGCATATAAGAACATCTACCAACGCTGCGGACTGCCGACCATCATGATTGAGGCTGACAGCGGAGCCATTGGCGGTAAGGACTCGCAGGAGTTTATGGCCGTCACAGATATCGGCGAGGATGAAATCATAATCTGCCACAACTGCGATGTGGGAGCCAACGTAGAGAAAGCGGTCAGCATTAAGCCCGAAGCGCCGAGTGATCCAATGTTGGACATAGAGGAAATCGCCACTTTCGAGCATGAAAGCATTGAGCAGCTAAGCGCATTCCTCAAAATTTCTCCATCTCAGACACTCAAAGCTGTTTTCTACTACGCTGACGGAGATGTGATTTTCTGCGTCATCAGGGGTGATTTGGATATAAATGAAATCAAACTGAAAAAAGTATTGCATGCCGCCGATTTGCGCCTGGCATGCGATGAAGAGGTAAAAAACGCCGGGCTGGTTGCAGGAGCAGCCTCCCCGATAGGGCTGAAAGACATCAAAATCGTCTCTGACGAGTCGGTAATGCATGGTGCGAACTTTGTGGCAGGAGCCAACAAATCCGGCTACCATCTGAAGAATGTAAATTATGCGCGCGACTTTACTGCCGATGTCGTGGCCGACATTGCCAAAGCCAAGGCAGGAGATATTTGCACGCTTTGCGGCGGCACACTGCGCACAATACGGGGCATGGAAATAGGCCACGTCTTTAAGCTTGGCACTTCAATATCAGGCAAACTGGATGCCAATTTCGTTGATGAAAGCGGCGCGGCGCACCCAATCATAATGGGATGTTACGGCATTGGCATCGGACGGCTTCTGGCGGCTGTCATTGAACTTAATCATGACAGCAAGGGCATCATCTGGCCATTAAGCATTGCACCTTTCCAGATAGTTCTATGCCCGTTGTATATGGATAATGCCGACGTGATCCGCCAAGCCGACGCGTTGTACGGAGAACTTACCCATTTGGGCTTTGATGTGCTTTATGATGACCGCGTCGAGTCTCCCGGGGTAAAATTCAACGATGCCGACCTGCTGGGAATGCCACTGCGCATAACCATCAGCCCGCGCTCATTGGAAAAAGGCTGCGTTGAAATAAAGCTGCGTAACAGTCCGCAGGTGGAGATGGTGTCTCTTAACGATGCCATCGCCAAAGTAGAAGAATTATTGGCAATATAACAGAGCAGGATGCACTGCAGGGGATTGAAAAGCTAGCGCAGTGTTGCGCCCAGCGCGCTTTGTAACTTGTGCAGAATAGCGTCTAAGACCCTGTCCACCTCAGCGTCTGTGAGAGTATGCTCAGATGATTGGAAAGTTAAGCTATAAGCAAGAGACCTTTTGCCCTGCGAGACCTGTTTTCCGGCATACACATCAAACAGCGTAGCCTTTTTCACCAGCGAGAAGCCTTTTATAATATCCAGCACCTGTTTATGGCTAATGTCCGAGCCCAATATCAACGCCAGGTCACGTGTTACCACGGGGAAACGCGGTAACATCTCATAACGCGCGCTACCATGAGAATAAGTCAGAATTTGAGTAAGGTCCATCTCAAACAGGAATGTGTTTGCAGGCAAGTCAAAACCCTGCGCAACCTTGTGGTCAATGGCGCCAAGCAGACCAACCTCCTGATTTTGCAGCATTATTGATGCCTGACATCCCACACGCAGCCCTATGTCTGCGCTGACTTGGAATTCTGCCTTTGCACCGAGTTGTGCAAACAAACCTTCCACAACTCCCTTGGCATCAAAGAAATCTATCGGCTCCTTGCGCCCCAGCCACACTTTTTCCGCTCCTGTGGATGTAAGCACGCCGCATAGGATTTCCGGCTCATGCGGCAGATCTCCCGTTTTAGGCAGATAGACATGCCCAATTTCAAAAAAGCAGATTGAGCCTTCTTCCCTGTGTATATTGGCGCTTAATGCAGAAAGCACATTACCGCGAAGGCTGGTGCGCAGGCACTCCTCTTCGCTGCTCATAGGATGCTCTACGCGAAGCGGCTCAAAAGGCAACTCTTTACCCAAGCCTTTTTCCAAAGTGCTGCGATTGGTAAGGGCATAGGTAATTAACTCCTGAAAGCCAAAACCAGCCAAAATCCGGCGCACGTTTTGACGTAATACCAGCTTTGGCTCAGGGTTCTGTTGCGGCATCTCACCGGAAAGCAGGCGGCTTGGTATACTCTCATAGCCTATGATGCGTGCGATATCCTCAATGAAATCGGCATCAATGCGCAGGTCGCTGCGCCAATACGGAGGCGTCACCTCAAGGGAGTCGTCTGTCATGCTCTTAGTCTGACAGCCCAGCGACATGAGCGTCTTTTCAATCTGCGACATAGGAATATCCAAACCCAATATACGTTTGATCTCAGCTGTTGTCAGACTGATCGGTACCGCTTCCTTTTTCCCGGGATAGTGGTCAATAATGCCATCTGCCGCCGTTGCGCCGCATAACTCCACCATCAACTGCAACGCCCTGCGCAATGCCGGCAACGTCAGTTCGGCCCGGATGCCACGCTCAAAACGTGCCGATGCCTCGCTGGGCAGCTTAAGACACACCTGTGTATTGTGTATGCTGGCAGCTTTGAAGCTGGCCGACTCGAGCAACACCGAGGTTGTGCCGTCTGTCACCTCGGACGTGGCGCCACCCATCACACCGGCCACGGCAATAGCGCGATTGGGATCAGCGATAACCAGCATATCCGCGCCCAAGCGGCGTTCGACCCCGTCCAGTGTCATGAGTATTTCGCCCTCAGCTGCACGGCGCACGACAATTTTGCCAAGGCCAATATGGTCATAATCAAAGGCATGCAACGGCTGTCCATACTCCATCATGACAAAGTTTGTGATATCCACAACATTGTTGATGGAGCGTATTCCGGCTGCCGCCAACGCCTCTTTCAGCCAGTGCGGAGACGGACCGACCTTAACACCGGTAACCAACCCGGCGCAGTAACGGGGGCATAACTCGGCGTCCCTAACTTCAACGGAAACACTCTCATTGATAGAGCGCACGCAGCACATATAATCCAAATTCGGCTCACGCACGGCAGCATCGGTGAGTGCTGCCACCTCATGCGCGATACCCAGTATTGAGAGCATGTCAGGACGATTGGGCGTTACCTCCAAATCAAAAATCACATCACCAATATAGTCGGAAAGCTTTTGTCCCAACGGGGCATCCGGCGGCAATACCAAAATACCTTCATGGTTTTTGGAAAGCCCCAACTCTATCTCGGAACAGATCATCCCCTCGGAAAGCACCCCTCGTATCTTGTTGGGCTTAAGAACAATCTTTTCACCGCTGTGCCCATCTATTAAATGCGCCCCGGCGCGGGCAAAAGCAATCTTATCGCCTATGGCCAAATTAGGGGCACCGCAAACAACCTCCATCTGCTCCGCACCCAAGCAAACCGTTGCCAAACGCAGACGATCGGCATTGGGGTGAGGACCTACGGCAGCTATCTGCCCTATGAAAACATTGTCCCAGCCGCCAACAACATCCACACGGGCCACCTCTGTGCCGGCCAGTGTTATACGCTTAGCCAGCGCCTCAGGCTGCTCATTTATGTCAACATAGCGACGTAACCACTTAAGAGAGCATTTCATTTAAAACTGCCTCAGGAAGCGCAGGTCGCTTCCATAAAAATGCCTTATGTCTTCCACGCCGTATTTCAGCAGCGGTATGCGCTCAATACCCATGCCGAAAGCAAAACCCGAGTACTTTTTTGAATCAATACCTACGCCTTCCAGCACACGCGGATGTACCATTCCTGAGCCCAACACCTCAATCCAGCCGTTACCGCCGCACAACCGGCAACCATCACCGCGGCATACAGCGCATTCGACGGCCATCTCGGCACCCGGCTCAACATATGGAAAAAAGTCGCAGCGGAAGCGCACGCGCCGCTCAGGACCGAAGAAACGTCTGGCAAATTCATGCAGCGTACCCTTAAGATCAGCCATGCTTATGCCCTCATCCACCGCAAGACCCTCAATTTGGCTGAACATGGACAGATGCGTGGCATCGGTTGCCTCATAGCGATGCACAAGACCGGGCACAACAATGCGGATAGGAGGCCTGCGCCGCTCCATTGTGCGTACCTGCATAGGAGACGTATGCGTTCTCAGCAGCATTTTCCAGCCTTTGTCGTTCGGCGGGGCATCTATCCAGAAAGTGTCTGTCGCAGCACGGGCAGGGTGTTCCTTGGGCATATTCAGCATATCGAAATTGTAATAGTCCCACTCGACCCCGGGTCCTTCCATCACCTCAAAACCCATAGCTGTGAATATGGATGATATTTCATTCATCGCCTGCGCTACCGGATGCAGGTGACCGCGGGCAAAGGGGCGTCCGGGAAGTGATATATCGACCGCATCCTTTGAGACGGCAAGTGCCAACTCGCCATCGCGCAGGGATGCTTCGCGTTGTCCCAAGGCAGCTTCCAGTCCCAGCTTGAGAGCATTGCTCACAGCTCCGACTGTCTTACGCTCCTCAATGGAAAGCGTTGCCAACCCACGCAGAATTTCGGTAAGGCGGCTTTTTTTGCCAAGGTAGCGGATGCGCCACTCTTCTAGGTGCGCTGCGGACGCAACGCCCTCAAGCTCGGCATAAGCCTGCGCTTCCAACTCGTTTATCTGCAGCTTTATATCCATGGTATCACCAGAATTATGAGCAAGGATTATAAGTTATGCAGGCATGAGGGTCAAATACAACTATGCCGAAATTCACTAATCCGCCCCTAAAAACCATTAAGATAGTCCATGGCCCACTGCACCCAATCAATGTTTCTCTTAAGTTCTATATCCGGCGTAATGCCATAGCCCTCAATCAAATGACCATCTGGCGTGAGCCAGCGCGCCACAGTCAGGTATATGGCAGAGCCGTCAGGCAACTCAAAAAAATTGTTTACACTTCCCTTACCATAAGTTACCTCACCGACAATCACCGCACGGCCATGGTCCTGCAGCGCACCGCAAAAGACCTCGCTTGCGCTGGCGCTGCCCCCATTTGCCAGCACAACCACAGGCAAATCCGTGGTTTCTTTCTGTGACGTTGTTTTAACCACATTTTGCGAGCCGTCGTTGTTGCATACAGTAAGCACCGTACCGGATTTCACAAAACGACTGACGGCATCGACCACGGATGACAGCCAGCCGCCGGGATTATCACGCAGATCGATAATTATTCCACTGGTCCCATTATCCGATATGCGCTCAAGCACAAGGCCCAACTCACTGTTTGTTGTTGAACTGAACTGGCTTATACCGATATAGGCAATGCCGCCGTCCAGCGCATAATAATACACGCTCGGCGTGTTGATTTCGGCACGGGTAATCGTAAGCAGTGTGGCATCCGTTGCGCCCTGATGGCGCACCAGCAGCCTAACCTGCGTGCCGGCCTCACCGCGGATTATTTCTCTCAGGTCATCCGCTGTCATGCCACGGGTTGATACACCATCAACCTCCAGCACCACATCCCCATCCTGCATACCGGCGACCTCCGCCGGCGACTCAAGGAAAACATGTGTGACAACCACCTGCCCGCGTATGATTTCAAAGTAAACCCCTATGCCGACGTAGCTGTCTCCGTATAGCTGGCTAATGGTATCATCATATTGCTGCCGCGTGAGATAGGTTGAGTGCGAATCGTTCAGCGCATCCAGCATGGCCTGTACGGCGGCGTGGCTAATGGCCCCGAAATCCACGCTGTCCGGATCGACATACTCCTGGCTCAAAATCCTCCAGGCATCCTCGATGGCAGCAAAATCCTTATCACGGGTTGATGCCGTCTGCCCAAAGCTGAACCCAACATACAACACTGCCAGTATGAGAGCAGTGGAAGCAAACAAAACCCAGACACGCCGTAACAATGAGGTCATAATAACTCTCCCTTGCGATCTGCAGACTATGGCAGGTGCTGGTATATAGTTTAGCAGTATAAACAACCAGCGGCAAAAAACACCAAAGTACCACGGCATTCTGTGGCACAACAATGCCGGCGTCAGAGAAAATACGCGGTCAAGCAATCCTATAAGCCGAGTTCTGTATCCGCATGTGCGAACAGCGACCATCTATCTAGCCATGGCGTTACCGCCAAGTTCATGCGACCAACCCGGGGGCAGGCCAGGCGCCATAACGCCCCCCTATTTGGTCTTGCTCCGGATGGGGTTTGCCCGGCCGGCCGGTCACCCGACGCGCCGGTGAGCTCTTGCCTCGCCATTTCACCCTTGCTTCGGTTGCCCGAAGCGGTATGTTTCTGTGGCACTATGCCGTAGGGATTTCCCCTCCTGGATGTTATCCAGCATCCTGCCGGGTGGAGCTCGGACTTTCCTCCCGCAAAATTGCGGGCGGTCGCCCGAATTGCTTGACCGTATATACTCTATCCGAGGAGGTAAATTATGTCAAAAAGAGAGACCCTGCCGTGCGGCAGGGTCTCTCTTTAATTGAGTTGTAACGCGATGTTAGTATGACCGGTAAGCCAGACGATGCCCCAACCACAAACCAAGGAATATGAGCAAAGCGATGGCTATAATACTTCCGAAACAAATCAAAACAATCGTCGCCCAAACAGGCCATCCGGATGAGCCGATTGTGAAAGAACTGGCAACTGACCAGTCTCCTTGATTGTCAGCCAAATCGACTGCCATTACACGCCAGTAATAAGGCTCGTCCGCCCCTGTTTTTGCCAGAATATCAGTATTTCCCATTTTAAAAGAGTTGGTGCTTATCCCGGTTTTCTGAAATATTAAGGTGCCAAAATTTGGATCTTGGCTGATTTGTAGTATATAGGTTACGCCGCTTGGATCGGTGACGGCATTCCAGCTGAACACCACCGGTTGCCTCGGTCTGGTATTTTCCTCAGGTGATTTCAGGGTAGCAACACCCGGAGGGGTAGAGTCCATAAAGAAATCCGCCTCCTGTGCGATTAGCCCGTCAGTCACTCTGATAACGCGTTGCCCTGCAGCGGCAGCCGGAATCTTAATTGTCGCCGAAAAAGAGCCGTTGGAACTGGTAGAAATGCTACCTATTTGTTTGCCATCAAAGAATATAGCAACGGTATCGCTACCCTTAAAGCCGGTACCATTGATTTTCATGCTCAAGCCTACATACCCCGGATTCGATGGCGAGGTATTGAATTCAGGAACAATTTTTGCCTCAACGATAAAATCCGCCTCGGCAATGTTGACGCCAAAATCACCCACAGCAACGCCATCCTTGGCTATCAGCTTAATAAGACCGGCTTCCATTTCCGGTAATGCAAAATAGAACTGGACGCTGCCGTTTTCGTTCGTCTCAAGATTGGACGGATTCATGGCGACAGATATTCCATTGCATGTAAAGCTAAAGTCACGATAAACACCAAAACCGGTGGCCAAAACAACAACTATATCCCCGGCACAGCCAGATGTGAGAGTATTGCCAGAACTGTTCTGTAGAGTCAGTTTTGGAGTCACCGTAAACGGAGCCCCTTCAGCCTGTGTGGAATTATCCGTCGCATATACCATTCCGGTGCCGCCACAAATAGCCGGCACTCTAAACATAGCGGAAACAATCCCATTGGCACCAACTTTGACAGTCTGGTACAAACCCACCTCGTAAGACACCCCATTGAGCATTATCTCAACGGAAGAAATATCCTTGCCAACCGTAAAACCTTTGAAAGTGATGGGGATTATGTCGCCATAACCGCCACTCGCGCCGGGTTTGTCAATGGTAACGCTGGGGATAACATCAAAAAACTCCTCGGCAAAATTCCCTGAACTATCCGAAAATGTAATGATATGGATGCCACCGGCAATGGTCGGTACGGAAATGGTTGTGTTGATGATACCGGCTGACGTGGCGTTCACCGTTGTCTGAGTCCCATCATCCCACGCGATAGTCACCTGTGAATTCGCGACAAAACCCTTGCCACGGACAGTAATGGTCTTCCCCACTGCACCAATAGAAGCGCTGACGTCATCTATGCTGGGAGTCACCGTAAAAAGCACCACAGTCTCATAGCCGTTCTCATCAACGGCCGCTATCTCATGCACCCCGCCTCCAATGGATGGGACTATAAAGCTTGCGGATGAAAACTCACCGGTTGAGAAAGCTACTACCGGATCCGGGCTGACAGCCAAAGGGGTACCATCAATCGTGAAAGTTATACTTTGACCGGAGGAAAATCCCCTGCCGCTCATACTGACAGTATCTCCAATGGCCCCTTTGTTTGAACCAAGCGTAATTTTTGGAACAACGGTTAATGTTTCTGTGGCAGAGGAACTTCCAACAGTGGCCCTGACGGTATAGTCGCCGCTGGTAAGCAAAGGCATCATGAAGCTGACACTGAAACTGCCCCTGCTATTTGTCGTGGTAGGAGTGGTATTAGACGGATAATTACGCACTATCTGCGCCATGCTATTTACAAAAACCCCGACAGCGGAAGACGCAGACGTTGCCGGGAAGCCGGTACCGTTCACAACAATAGTATCCCCCACAGCACCCGTAGAAGACCCAAGGGTTATTTTGGGATTAACCGTAAAAACGTGTGAAATGCCTCCACCGCTGATTGAAATGGTGTGGTTGCCGCCATATGACTCAGGCACAGTAAAGGTGCCACTAACTGTACCGGTGGAAGAGGCCGTAAGCGTCCTAAGCGCGTTGCCATCCCAAAGAACTGTTATCTGCTGATTAGCGGTATGACCGCCGCCGGAAAGAGTTATTACGTCACCTACGTACCCACTTTTGACATTAGGATTTAATGTGAAAGATGCCACCTCCAGATAACCCTTTGCGGTATTGCCACCATTATCTGTTACTGTGATTTCCCAAGAACCATGCGGCTGTGTTGGAGGCACTTCAAATGTAGTGCTGAATGTCCCATCGAACAAAAGAGGTGCAATCTTAACACCGCCCCATTCATAAACAATGGAAACGTCTCCGGTTTGAATAAACCCTCTACCAGATATGGACACTGTACCGCCCGGCAAAACCGCATCAGGATTTAATGTAATTTCCGCTGCTGCCGAGACTGGGGTCGCAACTACTGCCATGGTTAACAAACCCAAGACACAAGCTGCCGAGAATAATCGAATAATTTTCTTCAACCTCACAATTACCTCCCCTTTTGGTTTTCTAAAATTACCCGCAACCAACAAAACACGCACGCGCGCACGCCGCATGTTTTACATTGCGCTTTTTGAAAGAGTAACCTTTGGTAATAGCTTTTGTCAAGCTGCAAACATACTTGAATGAATAATCGTATAAACCGCGAACCGCACCTACAGGACACGTTGACACTGCCGGTGTGGCAGATTAGAATAACCCTGTCTTAGATTACGGCGTGATTTTGCATCTTAAAAACAAAGCGCCGGTCAAATGACACCAACCAGGGCAAAACTAAAATCAGGAGAGCGCAATAATAATGGATACTCCGCTTAAGACCAAACTCAATGACGACCTCAGGCAGGCATTGCGGGGCGGGGATACCCTGCGTTGCTCGGTAATCCGCATGGTGCTCTCGGCAATTAACTACTCTGAAATCGCCAAGCAGACCACGCTTGACGACAGCGACATACTTGGCGTCATATCCAAGGAACTCAAGCAGCGCAAGGAAAGCATTGAAGCATATAATAAGGCGAACCGCCCCGAGTTGGCTGCCAAAGAAGAGGCTGAGGCGGAAATACTAAAGGTTTACCTTCCGGAGCAGATGAACCGTGATGAGATAACAGCCGTCGTGCAGAAGCTGATAAGCGAACTGGACTGCCACGGCCTGCAGGACAAAAACAAACTCATGCCCAAACTGATGCCTTTGGTGAAAGGCAAAGCCGATGGGCAGGAAGTCAACGCCGTAGTTAACGAGTTGCTCAACAGCTGACGCGTCACTGGGCAAAAGATTTACCTCGGACATATTTTGAAGTAGTTTGCGGCGAGGTCTTGGAGGCTGTTACAACTTTATGGCATCCCACGGAAGTGCGTCTTTGCGCGACCAATTCTCCTGAGTAAAGTGCTCCAGGCTGACGTGCGCTTTTTTCACGGCACGCCCCCAGCCTGCAAGCGATACCTTATCGATATTCGCCAGTACCCCGGCAAGCGAACTGTCCCCCCGCGAGAGTGCCGCCTGTACGTGGCTCCATTGCGGGCTTTCAGCCTTCACCTCTATGCCAAAGGCGCCAAGAGCGTTACGCAGGCGTGCAATGCGCTTTTCCAGGATTGGCTCCTTTGCCATACCAAGCCACTGGAAAGGCGTACCGGCTTTAGGTACGAACGGAGCCACATTTATGCTCAGGCGACAACCCTGATGGCTGTTATTGAGAAGCCGAAGGCATTTCAAAACCAAATCAATGATGGCCCCCACATCCTCATCCGTCTCTGACGGCAAGCCAATCATAAAATAGAGTTTGAGTTGTTTAAACGGCAGGCGCGAGACCAGAGACACCGCAGCCAGTACGTCGCACTCATCAAATTCCTTGCGAATGGCACGACGCAGTCGGTCTGATCCTGCCTCCGGTGCCAGCGCTAACGTCTGCACCCCACCCTGAAGCATCAACTCCAACAAACACATTCTAAGATTTTTCAAACGTATGGAACTGACGGAAAAGCCCGCCCCCATGTGTAACAGACCATGCATCAACTCCTCTATCTGCGGATGATCAGTCACCGCAGGGCCAACCAATCCGATACGCCGGCGATACTTAAGCCCCTCGCGCGCCTGTTGCAGCAAGGAATCCATGGAGTGAAACCGCAAAGGACAAAAAGCACGGCTTACCAGGCAAAAGCTGCAGGAGGCACTGCACCCGCGCTCCACCTCAATAAGATATAGCTCCCCCAACTCCGTCTCGTGCGTCAACACACAGGAATGCGTAGGGAAATCATCAAGTGACGCCAACCAGCGCCGCTGAATTACCCGCTCGGATGCCAGTTGAGGCACGTACACCCCGGGCACACCGGCCAGCCTTTGCAGCGTTTCAGCGCGGGAAAACCCGCCTGTCAGGCACTCAATGATAGCAGGGAGAATAACCTCTCCTTCGCCGATACACAGCGCATCAAAAAATGGCGCTACAGGCATCGGATTAGCCGTAATACATGGACCGCCGGCAATTAGCAGGGGATGGTTCTCATCGCGCTGATCGGCAAAGAGCGGCAGGGAGGCGGCTCTTAATATGTGCGACAGGTTAAGGTAGTCCAACTCATAGGAAAAAGAGAAAGCCAGACAGGCATAGTCCATAAGGGGACGGGAGGATTCCAAACTCAAAAATGGTCTGGCGCCGCCTTCCCAAAACACCCTTTCCCCCAGTGTTTCAGGGTGCGTACTCAAAAGGTTATATATGGACTGCAATCCCAAATTGGACATGCCAACAAAATAGCTGTTGGGATAAACCAAGGCAAAGGGGTAACGCCCTCCCCAGTCGCGTATGACCACGCCTTCCTCGCCGTTTAGGCGCCCCCCGCTGAAATAATCGGCACGCCCAAAGGCCTGTTTGCTCATTTTGTTCTCTGAAGCCATCGCCTCATATTAGCGCAAGTGCACCACCCGACACAATGCACTGACCGCGCTACAAAAATGCCCCTCACGTGGCATGAGGGGCATCTGATGCAACAGATGCCGGCTACGGCTCGTAACGCGGAGCGCTCCACAAAAGGTCGTGTGATGCGGCGGCGTCATCGGTATACTCGCATGCGGCATCATGCGCCTCAGCGCCCTCTTCCTGGCGCGGCAGAACAACAATGTTATTGTGATTTGGCGCATTGCCGCCCCAGTTGTCACTGCGCTTGCGGTAATGTCGTTTGGTCCCATTCTGGACAGGCTGCGCACCTTTCCAGCAGCCACGCAACAGACGTCCGTCCAGTGCGATAATACGATCGGCCACGTCCCTAAGCTGACGCGAGGTGCTTTCCTGCCCGAAAAGGGCCACCTCCACATGCTTGCCATTGTCCTTTACCGCCTGTATGGCGCCGACAAAATCGTTGTCTCCGGCCACCAGTATGGCCACGTCATAGTTTCCCTTGAAAGCATGCGTTATCATGTCGGTCGCAAGCTGCACGTCCACGCCTTTTTCAAACGGCGGATTGTTAGGCCACTGACTGGTATAAACCAAACGCCCCAAACGCAACTCGGTATACGGGATGGCAGCCACGCTTTTGAAAAACTTCTCCTGTTCCTTAAAACGCTCAGGCTCTTCCTGTTTACCCACCGCCGCATTGTAATAATACATGCGCACCAAATGGCGCTTTTCCAATAATTTCTGATTAAAGAGAGCCAAATCAATATCAGTTCGTTTAAAATAGGCCTTCAGCGAGTGATACATATTTGAGCCGTCAATGAATATCATGGCCCGTTCGTTTCTGTCGATGTTACCTCACCTCCTTGTTTATGATAATCTCCTCATAAGATACCACGAAATGTTTCCCTCTAACACTTGGTATAACCGCAACTGGGGCATACCAGACAGCCTTCCTGATAAGCCAGCAGGCTTGTGCACTCAGGGCATTGACCGGCAACATTCTTCACCAATCCCAAATCCTGAATGGCATGCCCGCCGTCCTCATCTTTGTCCTGAACCAGACCGGCATGACGCTCCAATACGCCGGCTATGGCGTCGGCACAGGAGAGGATGGATTTGCTGTTTTCCCATGCTATAGACGGGCACCTTATGCCCTTAAGCTGTTTTACCAATGAGGCAACCTCCAGCCCTGAGCGTAACCCAAGCGAAATAAGCCTGCAGGACGCCTCCAGCTGGGCTGCCGCACAACCACCCGTCTTGCCCAAATGCGAAAACACCTCGCATATTCCATGCTCGTCCGAATTAACCGTGACGTAGATGTAACCGCACCCCGTCGTAACACGCTCGGTAACACCATTCGTCACCTTCGAGCGCTTGCGCGGTGAGGGCAACGTACCTGCCGGGCGGACATCTATTTCCTTGCCCTTGGCAGTGTCCTTGCCGGTTGTGAGCACCTGCCCGTCACGGCTGCCGTCGCGATAGATGGTTATGCCCTTTAGCTGCTCCTCATAGGCCATAATATATACATTTGCCACATCGGCGGCCGTGGCCTCCTTGGGAAAGTTTACCGTCTTGGAAACGGCATTGTCCGTGTGATGCTGGAAAGCCGCCTGCATACGCACATGCCACGGCACCTCAATATCATGCGCCGTAACAAAGACCTGCTTTATATCGTCTGGTGCGTCCTTAACATCTTTCAAATGACCGCCGCAGGCCAGCTTTTGCATCAACTCTTCCGAATAGAATCCAGCGCTTTTGGCAGCCTCCTCAAAATACGGATTTGCCTCAACAAACTTAGCCCCATCAAGTATATTGCGTGTGAAAGACAGGGCAAATACCGGCTCAATACCGCCGGAGCAGTTGGCGATTATAGACAGCGTGCCGGTTGGGGCAATAGTTGTGCATGAGGCATTGCGCACCTTGGGCGCATCCGGCTTATCGTAGATGCTACCCTTAAATGCAGGGAATACCCCACGCTCCTCACCCAATTCCATAGATGCCTTATGCGCGGTACTGTTGATAACCCCCATGACATCCTCTGCCACGCTCAATGCCTCCTCCGAGTTGTAGGGAATACCAAGGCGGAAGAGCATATCGGCGAACCCCATAACCCCCAGCCCGATTTTGCGCGTGCGACGGGTCATGTCGCCAATTGCGGGAATGGGGAAACGATTGACGTCAATAACATTATCCAGAAAACGCACGGCAAGCTTAACCGTTTCCCTTAATTTCTCGTAGTCGATTTTTACCGCTCCATCGTTTTTCAGCATACGCGACAGGTTGATCGAGCCCAGATTGCAGCTCTCATATGGTAAAAGGGGTTGTTCCCCGCACGGATTGGTACTCTCGATGTCACCCATATGCGGCGTGGGATTGTCCTGATTGACGCGGTCAATGAAGATTACGCCCGGATCCCCCGTCTTCCAAGCCAGTTCCACTATTTTGTCAAACACCATTTTGGCATTCAGTTTGCCGGTATTTTCCCTGGTACGCGGATTGATTAGATTGTAGTCCGTACCCGACTTGACCGCCTGCATAAAGTCGCTCGTGACAGCCACAGAAATATTAAAATTGGTAAGAGAAACCATATCTTCCTTGGAACTGATGAAACGCAGGATATCAGGGTGAGTCACGCTCAGGATGGCCATATTGGCGCCGCGGCGTGTGCCACCCTGCTTTATAACATCGGTGGCCACGTCAAAAGCACGCATAAACGACACCGGTCCGCTGGCAACACCGCCGGTGGTTCCCACACGGTCTGTTTCAGGGCGCAGACGCGAAAAGGAAAAGCCCGTGCCTCCGCCGCTCTTATGTATGAGTGCCGTATTCTTGACTGCCTCAAAAATAGACTCCATCGAGTCATCGATGGGCAGCACAAAACAAGCCGAAAGCTGCCCCAACTCGCGCCCGGCATTCATCAGAGTGGGTGAATTCGGCAGGAATTCAAGGCTTGTCATCGCCCCAAAGAATTTATCGGCCCAGGCTTGAACGTCCGCCTTGGCATTATAATTCAACTCCGCAGCCGCAATCGTTTGCGCAACCCTGCGGAACATATCATCCGGCGACTCTATCACATTACCCTGCTTATCCTTTTTCAGATAGCGCTTCTCCAGCACACGCAGGGCGTTGTCGCTGAGCTTGGCAGTGGTGCTGCCCTCATAGGTTTTGACTGACATAACAGGGATCTCCTTCTTGGGATATGATTTGGGTACTGTTTTTTGTGGGCCTGAGACATTGCTATTCTCAGGTTCTTTTGCGGGCAAGGGCTCGGGGGCATCCGGCGGCAGAGCATCCCCGGTCAATGGTTTTTCGATTGAAAGAAACTCCTTGACCATCGCCAAAATATCGGACTCTGAGGCCTGCGGCAACGGCTGTTTCGTCCCTTTGGGTATGAAATCCTCCATGCCGGGCAATGCAGTGGGACACTCCAGTCGCGCGATGACATTGTTTGTTATACGATCAATCTGAACGCGGTCGGAGATACCCATGGAAGCTGCGGCATTGAATATAGTTCGGGCGATCTGCGTACGGTTTAGCAGTTCCCCAACCCCGGTTTTAGATTCCCCAGATTTGCTCATTATAATCCCCCGGCTAAACTCACCTGAATTGTCGGCATCTAATCTGACATGCAGCCAGCCAATTGATGACAGCTAATGCCCCAGCAGCGTATCGACCTCCTGCTTGAGATCGGTAATATCGGCAAAATCGCGGTATACGCTGGCAAAACGTATATAGGCAATGTTATCCAGTTTCTTAAGATGCGCCATCACCAAATCGCCGATAAGAGATGATGGTGCCGCCGCTTTCCCCATCTGAACCAGCTCAGCCTCAACGTCATCGGCCAACTTCTCCACCGCCTCGGCCGCCAGCGGGCGCTTTTCACAAGCCTTGCGTATGCCGGCAAGAAGCTTTTCCTTATTGAATTCCTCCTGGCGTAAGTCCTTCTTTACGACGTAAAAGTTG
>WRHS01000003.1 GCA_009783135.1 Dehalococcoidia bacterium | reverse complement strand
ATACTACTGTTTTTATCACGTGTCCACACTATCTAAGCGGCGGATAACCGCAAATAGTGAATCATACTGATTGGTATGGAGCAGATTATAATCGATGTGGTCCATAGCACACAGGCTTTTGCAGCCACTTCCTCAAGAGGTATTCCCTTGTGAATTCTAAGGCGGCGTATGGTCTCCCCTAATTTCTTTTCATCCAAATCCATGTGTAGCATAACCCGCTTTCAATGCTAAAGTGTTGCGCGCATTATATGCAAAAATAATGCGCGCGTCAATAGCCATATTTTTATGTGTTATTGCTGCTTTTTGCACTTAACAGATATATTTATACCCTATATGCACATGCAAACCAAATCTTGGTACCATAAACATGATTACCGACACCAACCCAAAACCTCACCCAAAAGCATGAAGCCTATAGATAATTCAGCGGAATGCTCCTTACCTTTTCGCCGAGTGATAACACCTTGTCATAGGTGCAAATAAGTCCGCCGCCACCAATTGGGATGGATGGATATGCGGCCTCCAATAGTTTGAATGTGGCAACGTCTCCGGGGTTGGGGCTTGCCGTTTTTTTGATTTCGACCGGATAGAGTGTGCCGTCCTGATAAAGCAGAATGTCGACTTCCTCGGCTCTATTGTTGCGGAAGAAGTAAATTGACGGCTCTTTACCCGCATTATAATAGGACTTCAGGATTTCGCCCACGGCATATGTTTCAAACATCTGTACGCTCATAGCGCCTTTTTGCAGTGTTTCAGGCGTTAACCACCCGCAAAGATAGCTTGCAAGACCGGTATCTAAAAAGTAAACCTTCGGAGTTTTTACTACCCGCGATGTTACATTAAGAGAAAAGGGGCGTAGCAAATAAACAATGTTTGACGCCTCCAAAACGGAAAGCCACTTCTTGATTGTAGGCTCACTCATCCCAACATCCCGCGCAATTGAGGCGATGTTTAAGAGTTGCCCCGTGCGGGCGGCAAGTGCCGTCATAAAATTTACAAAAGCGACATTGTCTCCGACTTGTGACAGTTGTTGCACGTCCCTTTCGACATATGTCTTTACATACGCAGAATAGTATCTTGTCCAGTCAACCGAAGGATTCAACGCCACCTGCGGGAAAGAACCGCGATGAATACGCGACCATAATTCCGGCATATCCAACATGCTAAGTGGTTTTCTGCCCCGCAGATATTCCTGTGTTGGCATAAAAGGCAAATCAAATTCGTCCCCTGCGAGCTCGCGTGCTGAAAAGCCAAGTAAATTTAATATGGCAATCCTTCCAGACAGGCTTTCACTTACGCCTTGCATTAACTCGAACTTCTGAGAGCCTGTCATATAGTAAAGTCCGTTATCAGACTTTCTTTTATCAACAGCCATTTTTATCCCACGAAAAAGCTCAGGCGCATACTGGATTTCGTCGATGAAAAGAGGCGGAGGATTATCATCCAGGAACCCTTGAGCATCGCGTTTTACCGCTTTGAGCACGCTAAAGTCGTCTAATGTAACCTGCTGAATATCTCTTGCAACAGAATTTTCAAAAAGAGAGGATTTTCCAACCTGTCTTGCCCCGGTAAGCAGTATTGTCTGAAATGTTTCAGATGTCTGCGCAACTACTTTTTCAATATGCCTTCTTCTATACATTCCACACCTCTTCCGGCTAATCTAAACTCAGATTTTATTTTAGCACAGACACAATAAAAAGCAAGTGATAACAAGCCTTCTGGCTTTTGAGCCTATTTCAAAGTTATCAGCGGTTCACCCCCCCCAAACTCGCCCCAAGCCTTGACAAGATAAGTTGTCCGTTAACTAAATTTTCCTCTCAAAAGTATTGACAATGACGCATTGAACTAGTGTAGAATGGTTAATAGTGGTGAAAAGTGGTGAAAGAGGTTTTACAATCCATGTTTCTTGGTGAATTTGAGTATCGCTTGGATGAAAAAGGGCGGGTGCCATTACCTCCCCGTTTTCGTTCGTTTTTCAGGGACGGCGTCATTGTAGCGCCGAGCCCTGAGAAATGCCTAGCCCTTTACACTGTTGCCGAATGGAAAAAAGTGGCGGACAGTATTACAGGCGGAGGATTATCCCACAGTAAGCTGCGCAAAATACAACGTGCCCTTTTCGGCTCGGCTTCACCCACGGAATTTGACTCTCAGGGTCGCATAACCATACCAAGCACACTGCGGGCCTATGCCAGCCTGGGAGGCGATGTTGTGGTGGTTGGCACCAACAACTACCTTGAGTTGTGGGACAAGGCTGCCTGGGAAATCGAAAAAGCAGATGATCTGGCCGAAGCATGGCAGATATTGGAAAGTCTGGAGTTACATTAAAGGAAGCATCATGCCAACCGCGACGTTGCATATCCCTGTACTATTAAAGGAAACACTTGATGCCCTGGCTATCCTGCCGGGCGGGCGCTATATTGACTGCACTCTGGGCGCCGGCGGACATGCCGAGGCTATTTTGCAGCGCAGTGCCCCCGGCGGGCAATTGCTGGGCATTGATGCCGATCCGACTGCGATCGCATTAGCGCAGGAGAGCCTGTCATCGTTCGGCAATTCCGCTCTTTTAGTCAACGGCAATTTTGCCGAGTTGTCGCAAATCTGCAGCAGGCACGACTTTAAGCCTGTTAACGGCATACTGTTTGATCTGGGTTTGTCATCCATGCAACTCAGCCAAAACGGAAGCGGCTTTAGCTTTCAGCACGATGCGCCGCTGGATATGCGCTTTGATCCCAATCAGACCATATCGGCTGCCGATATTGTAAATCAGTACTCCGAGGCTGAGCTTGCGCGCATACTCTTTGAGTTTGGTGAAGAGACACACAGCCGCCAGATTGCCCGTCTTATCGTGCGCTCGCGCCCGCTTTACAGCACCGCTCAGCTGGCATCGCTTATTGAGAGCGTCGTGCCCAAACACAGTCGTATCCATCCGGCCACAAAGACCTTTCAGGCACTGCGCATAACAGTTAATGAAGAGTTGCAGCACCTTGAGAGTGCCCTTGGTCAGGCGCTGGAGTTGCTGGGGCACGGCGGGAAGCTGGTCGTCATCAGTTATCATTCGCTGGAGGACCGCATCGTTAAGAATTTCATGCGACGCGAGTCCGCCAGATGTCTTTGCCCGCCGGGACTGCCGCAATGCGTTTGCCAGCACCGGCCGCGGCTGAAACTGCTAAGCAAGCAGGTTGTAGTGCCCAGCCTGGCCGAAGAAAAAGCCAATCCGCGCTCACGCAGCGCCAAGCTCCGCGTAGCAGAACGCATAATAAGCAGCCAAGAGTGGCCCGAGGCAGCACGTCTTTTCCGTGTGAGCCCGAGAAGAGAAAGTGGCACGGCACGGAAATCCTCTAAAAAGCGCATGTGTTTCAACACGGTATTGAATTTGAATTAGCAGGGTAAGAGACGAACAGCTACGGACGTGAGAATATGACAACATAGAGATGGTAAAAACAACCCTCGGGGGGTTTTTGTATAACAGGAGTATCTAAAGGAGGAGGAAAATATGAGCAGGAAATCAACCATTACCGCGATTGATGTCGGCACCACAAAGATAGCCACCATCATCGCCGAACAGGATAACGGCGGTGTACGTGTTGTCGGTGTAGGCATCACCCCTTCGTACGGCATGCATAAAGGTTTGGTAGTCAACATCAATGACGCCAAAGACGCCATCCGCGACTCAATCCGCAAAGCCGAGCAGTCGTGCAACATCAAGGTCGAATCGGCCTACGTGGGCGTTACCGGACGGCATGTATCATCCACGAATAAAAGCGGCGTGGTAGCTATCACA
Source organism: Dehalococcoidia bacterium (assembly GCA_009783135.1). Taxonomy (GTDB): domain Bacteria; phylum Chloroflexota; class Dehalococcoidia; order Dehalococcoidales; family UBA1222; genus WRNG01. The sequence goes on along the minus strand of WRHS01000003.1, from coordinate 30,398 downwards.
CGCAACGACAAACTGGTGCGTCCCGATGATTTGCGCCGCGTCATGAATAATGCCCAGAGCATTAAGGTGGCACAGGACCGCAAACTGCTGCATGTCATACCGCGTACCTACGCAGTTGACGGACAGCCGGGAGTCAAAAACCCTGTAGGCATGCACGGTTTCCGACTTGACGTGGAAACCCACATCATTACAGCGGCAGCAAACTCCATTCAGAATCTGGTCAAATGCGTACGCAGCATCGGTATCGACATCGAAGACATGGTGCTTGAGCCATTAGCTTCGTCTGAGGCCGTTCTGACTGAGGACGAACGCCAGGCAGGCGTAGCCATCGCCGATATCGGCGGCGGCACCACGGATATCTGTATCTTTAAGGATGGTAGCATCTATCACACAGCCATCCTGCCGGTTGCAGGTTACCAACTGACGCGCGACGTATCCATCGGCCTCGGACTTCCGTTTGAGGTCGCCGAGGAAATGAAGAAACGCTACGGCAGCGTGATGTCGGTTTATGAGAACAAAATGGCCAACACCACCCCCATCTCTGAGGATGGTCACGGCATTTCTTATCAGGACTTATGCGACATACTGCACGCCCGCGTGGAAGAAATTCTGCGTCTGGTAATGCTTGAGTTGCCATGCTCGGATTACGAGTCTGTGATTCCGGCCGGACTGGTGCTCACCGGCGGCAGTTCCAATCTCTCCGGCATTGAAACCCTCGGTTGTGACGTGCTCAGGCTTCCTGTACGCGTCGGATGCCCGCTGCACATCACCGGTATCACCGACTACCTGCGCGACCCGGCTTATGCCACCGGCGTAGGATTGTTACTGTGGGGCTCAAAACACGGCGGTCAGCGCACAAAGGAATGGAACGGCGGAGGCTTCGGTGCCCGCCTGCGTGGTTTTGCAAATCGTCTAACATCTCTATTCGGCGGCAAATAATAAGGAAAGGTAAAAATTAAGGAGGAAAAATGGCTAAAACGAGTTTTGTTCCCAATGGGGCTCGCATCAAAGTTTTCGGTTGCGGCGGCGGCGGCAGCAACGCTATCACTCGCATGGTGCGCGAGGAAATACAGGGCGTTGAGTTCATTGCAGTAAATACCGATGCCCAGGCATTGGCTATTACCGAGGCTCCTGTCAGATTACAAATCGGCGAGAAACTGACTCGCGGACTGGGTGCCGGCGGCGATCACAACACCGGACAGAAAGCAGCAGAGGAAAGCCGCGATGAAATAAAAGAAATGGTAAGCGGCGCTGATATGGTCTTCGTCACCGCCGGTATGGGCGGCGGCACAGGTACCGGATCAGCCCCTGTGGTAGCCCAAATCGCCAAGGAAACCGGGGCTCTCACCATCGCTGTTGTTACCAAACCATTCTCATTTGAAGGCGCTCACCGCATGCAGGTAGCGCAAGAGGGCATCACACGCCTACTGGGCAAGGTTGATACCCTGATTATCATCCCCAACGACCAACTGCTCAATCTTTGCGATCCCAAGACGGGTGTGGATACAGCCTTCAAGATGGCCGATGACGTGTTACGCCACGGCGTACAGGCGATTTCCGAGGTCATTACCGTCCCGGGTATGATTAACCTTGACTTTGCCGACGTAAGAGCCGTAATGAAAGATGCCGGACCCGCATGGATGTCCATCGGTCGCGCAAGCGGCAAAAACCGCGCTATCGACGCCGCCCGTGCCGCTCTGGCAAGTCCTTTACTGGACGTTACCATTGAAGGCTCCAAGGGCGTGTTGTTCAACGTAGTCGGCGGCACCGATCTTACACTGTTTGAGGTGAATGAGGCCGCTGAGGTCATCAAGCAGGCAGTTGATCCGGATGCCAATATTATCTTCGGCGTGGCGTCAGACGCCGCTATGGGAAATGACGTACGCATAACCCTTATAGCCACGGGCTTCGTCAACAAGACCGAAGTATCCTCCAAAGAGGATGACGAGTTCACCAAGAAACTCCGCAGCATCAAGACCGAGGAAGAGTTGGATATGCCATCTTTCCTGCGCCGCTGGAATAAGCTGGGTAACCGCCGCGCAGTACCACAGGAAAATATGGTTCGCCAGCAGACCCGCACTTACAACTCATAATTGAATTAGAAGAACCAAACAAGCAGAACTAGGGTACCAACCCCCGCGGGGGCTGGTACCCTAGTTTTTCAATCTAATCGGCAGTATTCAAATCCTCCATAAGCTCTGCAACGGATGAAAAAGAACGGCTTAAATCCCTTCTGTTCGCCACATCGTCAATAGCTCTATGGGTTTCTCCATTTGGGCTATCCAAAGCGACGTCAAATGGTAGGCGCTGCTCTTTAATTACCATTTTTGCATACATGTTGACCGCAACGGATACATTTAGACCAACGTCAGAGCAGAACTTTTCAAAGCCTCTTTTAACTTCTTCGTCAATTCTGATACTAATTGTGGTTTGAGGCATGTAACACACTCCTTAAAGACTAGTATATACAGTGTACGAAAATATTCCACAACTTCAACTTTAATAGCGGAGAATGAGAACGAATACTACGCAAAAGTATGCTGCATTTTCCTCATATCACCATCCCCAAAAAAATTATTCTCGCATTTGAAACTTTTTATGCACCTCCGATTGTCTAATAATAAAAGAGTATTTTATCTAAAACATTTCAGGCAGGAGGTTTTCATGAAAAAGGTGCTCATTAGTTTGGTCGCAATACTGTTGCTTTGCGGAAGCTTGGCAGGATGTACCCAGGCGCTCACGCCCCCGCCAATAATTCCAAGCAATGTCTCATTTGCCGCAGATTATGACTCCATCTTCGATGCACTTAAGGAAGCTCAGGGCAATAATCCCTATCGTTATTATGGTCCGGGCTTTGTTACTGTAACGTTCGCATCTGAATCATCTGATTCAGCCGCAAGATATATGCCAGCGAATTCTCCCCCGTCTAACGTTATAGGCGGCAGCGAAACTGACCACTCCGGTACCAACGTTCAGGTTGAGGGGATTGACGAGGGTGATATCGTCAAAACCGACGGCATATATATCTACAGCTTACGCGACGGCAAACTCTCGATTTTCAAAGCAGACGGCGCAAACACCAGGCTTATTTCCACCACGGAAGTCGTCAAACCGCCAAGTGAACAACCAGCCACAATCTATAATGACATGGCTTATGATTATACCTATGAGAATGCCACTGAAATGTATCTCTGCGGTAAATATGCCGTGGTAATCACACAGTTCAACCATAGTGAACATCGATACGAACCTTACAGCTATAAATATGACCAGATTAGCAAAACCTACATATATGACGTATCCAACCCCGCATCACCGGCACTTGCATATAATCTGGGGCAGGACGGCTATATACTCACCTCCCGCATGGTAGGTAACACGCTATATCTTTTATCATCACACTCCGTTTATTCCATTGAAGAGGATGCCCCCGAGACCTTCGTTCCGGCACTATATACCAACGACGAAAAAAGACTTATTGCACCCGACTGCATAGCCATAATGCCTTATATCAACTCCACGACCTACACAGTCGTATCCACCATTGACGTGCCGTCCGGAAAGGTAAGCACCAACCAGACGCTCCTTGGCGGCGGCTCGGTCGTGTACATGTCGGCACAGAATATTTATATCACCAGCTACGAGTACAAGTCCGTGGAAAGCACGCGTGACTATGGTATTTACACCGTTGTTGATTATCTAAACTACACCCTGACCAACATCACAAGGCTCGACATATCAAACGGCAACGTTAAGGTCGCGGCCTACGGAAGTATCCCCGGAAGTTTGGGAAATCAGTTCTATATGGATGAGTACAACGGGTACCTTCGCGTTGTCACAACAGACGATTCCTACAAATACTCCATCACCACGGACGCATTCTTCGGAACGACGGATTACAAATGGGGTGATGCCGGATCATCCAACGGGCTTTACATACTTGATATGGCACTTAACTGCGTCGGCTCAGTTGAAAATCTGGCACAAGGCGAACGGGTTTACTCCGTACGGTTTGACGGCAACATAGGGTATTTTGTCACATTCCGCACCGTTGACCCGCTTTTCGCCGTAGACTTATCCAACCCGCAAAAGCCTGTCGTGCTCAGCGCATTGAAAATACCCGGCTTTTCACAGTATCTGCATGTCTATGCCGACGGCTTGTTATTCGGGCTTGGCTACAGTGCAGACGAAACGACAGGCTGGAGGGAGAGCATGAAGATTTCCATGTTCGACACCTCTGACCCCAGAAATGTAACTGAGGCACACACACTCCTTCTCAACTCCTACTACAGCACGGCGCTGTATAATCACAAGGCTATTTTGATTGACCAGGGCAAAAATATCATCGGTTTTCCTGCCGGCTCCGAGTATTTGGTTTACGGATATGACAACCAAACAGGATTTTTCCGTCGCGCAAGCATCAACCTGAATGGTAACTTGTGGGATAAATACGGGTGGGAGGATAGCCGCGGGCTCTATATTTCAGAGTTTTTCTATGTCGTGTCCGGCAACGGCATCGGCATCATTGATATGAAAAACTTCAATTTGGTTAAAACAGTAAGTTACACAGATTAGCCTGCAGGCTGCCCCAGCCCGCAACGTGTGTTTTCGGGCAAGAAGGCAGGTCATTCAATGCCTAACAGAGGGCTTCCACCGGATCCGGTGGAAGCCCTCTGTCGTAATGGCAAAGTTGCGTCCATAAAGTATTCCTTGCCGTATTTTGCATGCCCATGAAATCATGGATTGCCAGATTTTTACGGGAGCATTTCATCATAGCATGAGACAGAAAATATCCGGCACATGAATTGGTTGGTACAAATCCACATAACCGATTAGCTTGAGCAAAAACACCCAACCACGACTTTTACAACGCGTTTATCATAATTTTACGATTCGCTTACCATTTCATGTACGGAATTTTTACAAACAGGTGATATTGTGTTTTTGTGCAATGCAGCACAAAAATTTGATTGGAGGAACTATCATGAAACACTGGAAACGCATTGTTTCCGCCATCGTTGTTGCGATGATGACGCTTACTTTCGCAAGCTCCGTTATCACAGCAGCAGATCCGCCGCCCCCACCGACGACCAACGTTACAGCTAAAACGCTGAATCCTAACATCGTCGGATGCCCCACCGTCATCACCAGAATCAATAGTCTGGATGAACTTGATGCAGTTATAGCAGACGGTGTTACCACAACCATCATGGTTGACTATACCGGGCTTGACGATGCGAGTTCCATGCTCGCAACAATTGCCAACAAGAATCTCGCCATGTTTGTCATTTACACCATTGAGCAGGCCGAAGAGCTCGGCACTTACCTCAACCAAACGGCTAACAACACAAATGGCTACACGGACACACACGTGGCCTCCACCAATCCGACCGTAATAAAGAAACTTCGCGAAATTGCCGGACGGGTTAGGGCCAGCCTAATCATCGAAGACGAAATTACCATAGATAATTATCCCCAAGTTGTTTATAGCGCCAACTCATGTTATGCGCTGAACGTCATCGTCTCGGTAGAAAACATCACTAAGGCAGTGATGGAACAAATACAGAGAAGAATGATAAGCGTATGGGTTATTAGTGGCGATACCACCATAGGTAATCTTGACACAATTAATATGGGCTCAAACGGCATCATCACCGACAACGCCACCAAACTCAAAAATGATGCTTCTATTTATGATACCAGGACACTTGTTCGCCGCCCATACTATGTTGCTCACAGAGGACTACCTAGCGCAGCTCCCGAGAATACTCTTCCGGCATATGAACTCGCTATCGCTGCCGGTGCTGATTTAGTTGAATGCGACATTTATATCACCAAGGATGGTGAAATCATCTTACTTCACGATGACTACTTCGCCAGAACAACCGATATAGAAGCCAACTGGACTACCAAGTTCTCTGAAGAGGAAAGGGCTGCTATCGGCAAGAGTGCCAATAGAGTTACACCGGCAGACCTGACCCTTGAGCAGATAAAGCGGCTGAATGCCGCTGCTTGGTCAGATAACACTTTCGCACCAGGCCCCAACAGAACCGGATGGGCTCTTAAAGGCTATGACTTTGTAGAGATTCCAACTCTTCGGGAGGTCTTACTGCTCTTGGCAGATACCGATGTTATCCTTGATTGCGAACTGAAAGACGCTAACGTAGCCCATGTTAGCCCAGCCTATGAGGTCATTCGTCAGGTCAGCGAAGAGGTTGGCAAGGACATGTTCAATCAGGTTATCTTTATTAGCTTCCAAGATAGCGAACTCGCTTATATGGCCAAAAACCATCCCGAGGCATCCACTGGTCGTCTGACAGCCGCAGGCCTTTTGGGTGCCGGAAACGCCAGGGATATCCTAAGAGCCGTTCTTCCCATCTACTGCAACGGCTATAACCCGACCTCATCTAACCTCAGTGCGGCTAACATTCCGCAGTTGCAAGCCCGCGGTCTTTCTGTATGGGCCTATACCATCGATGCCGTCACAACCGCCAGAAACCACATCGACTGGGGCTCATGGGGCATCACTACCAACTACACTAACAGGGCTTCCACTGCTGTCATGGGTATTTCCGCCACACAATCATCTTACACAACCATGCCAGGTGAAGCCGCAATAATCAACATTTTATCCCTTGATTACTTAGGCACAGAGCATAATCTTCCGTTTGAATTCGTAGTCATTGATGGCGCAGATAACGTCGTTAATATCAGCGGAAACGCTATAACTGTAATGCCCGGAACGTCAGCTACCGTTATGCTAAAAGCAACATCTGTAGCTGGTGAATTCACCAACTCCTACGCTCTGTATAGTCAGCCAGTAACAGTTAGCTGCGCCTGCGAACTTATCGTAAGTTCTGACAAAAGCGTTGTGCGCCCGAATGAATATTTCAATGTTTCAGTCGCTTTCAACGAGAAAGTCTCTTCAAATGCCTTAACTCTTAACTTCACTTTTGACAGCAGCAAGTTTGAATTCGCAGGCTATACTCCTGCCAATGGTTCAACAATTCTCGATACCACTGTAAGCGATGGGCTTGTGTCTTTTACCATCATGGTATCCGATTACGAAGCTGAGGGCTTAGGTACCTTTTTGCTCCTTTCAAAGGACACCGTTGTCGTCGCAACTTCCGCAATCACCGCGTGTGTTAATTTCGTTGAAAAGGAAACTGATGGTTATAAATCCATTCAGTTCGCCTATGGTACATACAACCAAAAAACCAGTAACGTTGGAACAGATAGCTTTGTGGTCGACCTTATCGTTCTCTCCAATCTCATTGACGCTTTCGGTATGACTTCCGACCATGCTGACTGGGACAACTACAGCCACTTCGACTTCAATGGCAACTCCGAAATTGACATCCAGGATATCATCACGCTTTCTAAGATGTTGACTTAAGAAATAACCTCCTTGGTAAACAAACAGGGGCCTGTTGTCAGGCCCCTGTTTGTTTACCAAAGGTTCAATTGTTCTGGCTACAATTTACAAAAATTTGATGTTAATTTAATTGTGATTTCATATTCGACTTATATAATGATTGCTGTAGATGCGTACCTGCATCATCCAAAGCGCAACTATTTGAAAAACGTAATCAGCGTATAACGGCAGGATACTAAACCAGGTGCAGTAATAATTTTGGAGGATGTAATAAAATGGGCAAAAAATTGAAATTTGGGTTGCTCTCTTTGACGGCATTTCTTGTCATCGGTGTTACTATTTGTGGTGTTTGGTTTGTAAGAAGTGGAAACCCTGAGCCTTCAGCTGTACAACAACCAAATCTTCCCGAAAATCCGTCGCCTTCTGAGCCTGTTCGCAACAAAGTTAACGCAGGCGATAAAATTGTTTTAGCTATCTCGGCAGATGACGTAAGCGATATGTATGGATATGAACTATGTGTAAATTATAATAAAGACATCCTAGAATACAGTGGAGGACTCAAATCAGATATCTCTGAAATAAGCACCATTTTCAAATCAACGCTCAACTTTGACAATTACATAAAAATTGGCGCTACGCAAATAAATGGAATGCAAGGAATTAATGGAAGCGACGTTAGTATCTGCCAGATGACTTTTACAGCCATTCAAGATTGCGAATTGATTGATATCTCCATAAGCAATATTAACATCGTAACGGCTGCAGACGAATACATAAAAGATCTAAAAAATTGGTCATTTGAAATCAAACCTGCATAATAACATACACCCGTTCTGAAAGCTTATACGCAGGGTGCATTGGACCTATGACGGTGTAAAGTTACTGTAGGAGAATTAGGCATAAAACAAGGAGTGAAAAATAGTTGACAAGGCGCGTCATGGGAGTATAGTGTAGGCAACGGTGCTTCGCCGCCGATAAGTGCGAGCGATATAACAAAGAAAGCGGCTTATGCCGCCTTCTCTGTTTATGGAGATATGATGAGCCATTTGGATTTTTACAAAGTAAGTTAAGATTACGAATCCTATTTATCGTAAAAGCCAAGATAAGATAATCAAGAAACTCAAATATTTTTGCTGCAACTTCAAGCTGCTTGAGGAAAAGTGCTTTGCGTATGCCAAAGCACATGACATGGCATTGACCCCACAGGCAGCGGCATTAGACCAAGGTGTAAAAAATGATATCTCCGGTTCAGGCATGAGAGAAACTCTGCAATAAATTGACGCCGTCTGGACCTATACACAGGGTTGAATATTTGCGCCTGTTATGTTATTTTATGTGGATATTGAAAAATTGAGGTAAATCCATGGCCGTCGATACCAAGAAAAAAGAAGCTAAAGAAAAGAAAGTCGTTATAAAGAAAGAGCCTATTCCACAGCTGACTACCGGCGACAGTGTCAAAGTCAGCATGCGCATAATTGAAGGTGGAAAAGAACGCATTCAGGTATTTCAGGGTATTGTAATCAAAATCCACCCGGCTGCCGACGGCGGTAATTTTACCGTACGCCGCGTAGCTTACGGCGTGGGTGTTGAACGTACTTTCCCATATGCATCACCGCTCGTAGCCCGCGTAGAACTGTTACGCCACGGCAAGGTACGCCGCGCACGTCTCTTCTACCTGCGCGACCTTTCCGGTAAGGCAGCCCGCATCAAGGAAAAGCGCCTGAGCAAGGAAAAGCTGGCTATGCTCGAAGCTGCCGGAGCCGCAGCCGTTGATGAGGTTGCCGCCGAGGATATTGTCGCAGAAGAGGTTGTTGCGGACATTCCAGTTGTTGAGGAAGCCTCCGTTGAGGTTGAAACACCACAGGCAGAGGATATAGTCAGCGCATCTGACGAGGGCGACAGCACGGTTGATGAAGCCCCCAAGGCAGAAGAGACAGCCGTTTCTGACGAGAACAGCGGCGTGGTTGACGAAGCCCCTCAGACAGAGGAAGTAACGCAAACACCGGCAGAATAATCTGCAAATTTTAGCTCAACGCTTGTTGGAGTATGAGGAGTAGTAACTTTGTCATACGCCGAGGTCAGTGTTAACTCTCCTGCTGGCAGGCGGCAGTTATTCAGCTATTCAATTCCTCCCGAACTGGACGTCTGTCCCGGACAAGCCGTATGGGTTCCTTTCGGCAACTACACACTGCAGGGCATTGTTGTATCGATTAGTCAGTTCTCCGCAGTGCAAGCGGTACGCCCCATTGACGGCATCATCGAAAATACACCAGTCATCCCCCCTGCCAGCCTAAAGCTGGCACAGTGGATTAGCAGTTACTATCTTTGTCCCATTTTTTCCGCCCTGTCCTGCTTTTTGCCGCCGGGATTTGAGCGCCAGCCGCTCACTTTCCTCAGCGCCACAGACAAGGTTTTGCCGGATGATATCGCATTAAGCGAAGGTGCACGTCAAGCGCTCAAGCTGCTCCGGCAAACCCCAGAAATAAGCCTCAAGCAACTGGAAAAAGCTCTGGGCAAAAAGGCGTCGCAGAAAGCTGTCGGACAGCTGGTTGAGCGCGGCTTGGCGCAGCGGCATTACAGGATACAAAAAGAGAAAATCAAACCACGGCTTGAAAATTATCTCAGGCTGAATGAACAATCTGATATTAGTAGCGCCATTGCACAGTTGCAAAAGCGCAGAGCCGTAAAACAAGCCGAACTACTCAACTATCTAAAGCAGCAAAACGCTGCGGTGCCGCTGTCGAGCGTTTTGGAGGCAGGCTTTTCACGCGCCCTAATAAAGCAGCTTACCACGCAAAACATAGCAATATTAGAAAAAATCAGCGTCGAACGCGAGCCGATTGACTATACGCACGTGCGATGCGATAAGACGTTAACTCTTAATGAAGCACAACAGGCAGCGCTGACGGCTATTTGCTCAGGACTGCAGTCCGGACGCGCAGGCGTATTTGTGCTGCACGGAGTGACCGGAAGCGGCAAAACCGAGGTCTATCTGCAGGCGCTTGCTCAGGCAGTCAATCTAGGCAGGAAAGGCTTGGTATTGGTGCCGGAAATAGCCCTCACGCCGCAAACTATCGAGCGCTTCGCCGCACGTTTTCCGCGTCATGTGGCGGTACTGCACAGCCATCTGTCGCTGGGGGAGCAGTTTGACCAATGGCATAGCATCAGTCGCGGCGATTTTGACGTCGTTGTCGGTGCCAGAAGCGCCATATTCGCCCCGCAGCCGCAACTGGGGCTAATCGTCATTGACGAAGAGCATGAGTGGACATATAAACAGCAGGAACATCTGCCTTATTATCATACGCGCAACGTTGCCATAAAACTTGCCGAGTTGACAGGCGCCACCGTGGTGCTGGGAAGCGCCACACCCGACGTGGGAACCTACTACAATACCCAAAACGGAAGCCACACCCTGCTCAAGCTGCCGCAGCGCATTAAACTAAAAGGCAACGCGTCTGAGCTATCCATCGAACTGGTGGATCTGCGCGAAGAACTAAAACGGGGCAACCTCAGCATTTTCAGCCGCAGTCTGCATGAAGGCATAACAGAGGCACTGGCGCGCCAAGAACAGGTAATCTTATTCTTCAACCGCCGCGGCAGCGCCTCATTCGTACAATGCCGCACCTGCAGTTTAGTAGTGCAATGCCGCAGGTGCCATGTGCCCATGAGTTATCACTCGGCAGAGGAGTCCCTTATCTGTCACCATTGCAATTATCACACGGCGGTGCCGACTATATGTCCGCGTTGCCACAGCCGGCGCATAAAATTTGTGGGTATAGGCACGCAAAAACTGGAGGAGGAAACTGCCAGAGAATTTCCTCAGGCGCGATTGCTGCGCTGGGACAGCGACGTTACACGCAGCCGCCATGCGCATGAAATGCTCATGCACAAGATGAAAACACGGCAGGTTGATATCCTGATCGGCACGCAAATGGTAGCCAAGGGGCTCGATCTGCCGCATGTTACACTGGTTGGTGTAATCAGCGCTGATACGTCAATTAATCTTCCAGACTTCCGAGCCGGCGAACGCGCGTTCCAGCTGCTGACACAGGTTGCAGGTCGCGCCGGACGCGGTGAAAAAGCAGGGAAAGTCATCATACAAACGTACTCACCCGAACACTACGCCGTTCAGGCGGTGCTGCAGCAAAGCTACATCTCTTTCTACAAACAGGAGGTAACGCAGCGCCAAAACCTGAATTCCCCGCCTTTTTCAAAGATGGTGCGCCTAACTTATGTGCACACAAATGAAAAAGCGGCACAGAACGAGGCGGAACGGCTCAAACGGCAACTGACGGCACTGATGTCATCCGCCGGAATTGTAGACGTGCAAATAAGCGGTCCAGCGCCGGCTTTCATGGCGCGGCTGCGCGGGCGCTACCGCTTTCAGATGACACTGCGCGGAAACCAGCCCGCCAGACTGCTGGAAAACGGAGAACTGCCGGCAGGCTGGTCCGTAGACGTTGACCCGCTGGGTCTGAACTGATGATTGCGCAAACAAGCCGGCACAACCGTAGTCATGCCGGCTTGTTTGCCAAGACGAACCCGCCTACTCGCTTCCGACAATTTCGACGACCTCGCGGTACGTACGATTCATACTTTCACGTATGCGCTGCCACTGCTCAGGGGTAATCTCCCGGGCATTCTTGCGAAGAAGCATGCCCGCTTCGCGCATCTCGCGCATAGTAGCGCGGAAATCCTCGCCGCAATGCGCGCCGCAGGAGCCGAACATGCGCCCTTTTATGCCGTCAATATGCGAACTTTCCTCACTTAGGTATTTACGCCCATCGTCCGTCATGGTATAAACCTTTTTGCCATCACGCTCACTTGCCGTCACATAACCCATATCCTCCAACAGGTTAAGCGTAGGATATACGCTGCCGGCACTGGGGGAATACAGCCCATGAAACCTTGTCTCCATTGCACGCATGATTTCATAGCCATGACTTGGCTTTTCATTCAGCAAGTCCAAAATGATGTATTTTAGCGCCCCTTTCTCCACTGAGCGCCCGTGTCGCGGGTGATACAAACGTGTATCAAACATATTTTTCTTCCTCCTTTTATTTGTTACGATATATCGTAACATATCGCGATATTCTTGTCAAAACCTTTCTCCCTTGCCAAGCCCTCCTATTTCGTCTATTCTGAAAACGTGAAAAGCTATCCGATTAACGCCGCCTTAAACCGCGATACCGCTGTCATACTGGCTCGCCTGCAAGCATTGCTGGGGGAAGAGTCATGCGAGGCATACATTGTGGGCAGTATCGTACGAAATCTGGTTGCAAGGCATGACAGGGCAGACATAGATATTGCCGTTGACGGCGACGCGCTGGTCATAGGAAAGCGGCTGGCGGACAAACTCAATACACATTATGTCGTCTTGGACGACACGTTCGGCGTTGCACGGCTGCTGCCGCGCGATGAGGACACATGGCAAATAGATATTGTCACGCTGCAGGAAACGCTTGAACAAGACCTCATGCGGCGGGATTTCAGCATAAATGCGCTGGCAATAAATATGGCGCAGATGCAACTGCAGGAAAGCTCAATAAATGCCGCCATACTGGACGTATGCAACGGGATGCAAGACCTGCAAAATAAAATCATACGCGCCGTATCAGAACAAGCTTTCCGCGACGACCCCATCCGTCTGCTGCGCGGCGTGCGCCTAAGCAACGAGTTAAAATTCGACATTGATGAGCAGACAAGTGCCCTGATGCAGCGCGAGCATGCCCTAATAAGTACTGTCTCCCCTGAGCGGGTACGCGAGGAATTGCTGCGGCTGTTCGCACTGACCGATACCCATAATTCCGTGGTTTTAATGCATCGTTTGGGCATACTCACGAGCATAATACCCGAACTTGCCCCAACACTCCAGATGGAGCAATCAACGGAGCATACATGGGACGTGTTCCACCACTCCGCACGTTCCATTGACGCATTTGATTTCCTGTGCCGCCGTGCAGGCTGGGAATTTTACGGCACAGATGTGCTGGCAGATGTCCCTTGGGAAGACGGCGTCAAATCCTACTTTGATACAATTGTAAGCCCGCCGGCAACGCGCCTTGTGCTGACCAAGCTGTCCGCATTGCTGCACGACATCGCCAAACCGCAAACCAAGATAATCAATGATGCCGGCAGGGTGCGTTTTTACAGACACGCGCAACAGGGAGCACCCATCGCCGCCGCCATACTGGAAAGGCTACGCTTCAGCCACAGCGAAATTAAATTCATTGAAACTATCGTGCGCCACCACCTGCACCCGGTGCAGCTGTCAGAGCCAGGAGAGGCGCCATCCAAACGCGCCGTCTACCGCTTCCGTCGCGATTTGGAAGATGCCGGAATAGCCACGCTATACTTCAGCCTAGCCGACCATCTGGCAACCCGCGGACCAAACCTTGAGAGTGCTGACTGGGGCTGGCATGCGGGCATAGTTCGCCAAATACTAGACGAATACGAAAAAGGCACACCGCCGGATAAAATGCCACTGTTGCTGGACGGAAACGACATCCAGAATGAGTTCGGTCTAAAACCGGGAAAGCAGCTTGGGCAACTTCTGGAAGAGTTGCGTGAGGCACAGGCAGCCGGTGAGATTAGCACACGCCAGCAGGGGCTGGACTACGTAAAAAAACTGCTGGAAGAAGGTATTCCTTCGTCTTAAGCAGGTGCCTCTTGATAACAACGGTTAGTTCAATTTTGGCGAGTATATTTTCTCATATTTAGTTGAGACTGATGAGACTAATAGTGAAACCGTTGGTACTATTTCACAGAAAGCCTCAAAGCGTGCTTGTGGTAAAGTGCTTGTAGAAGAATTAGTCATAAAACAATGGGTGAAAAACAGTTGACACAGTATTTCATCGGAGTATAATAGTGTAAAGGTGCTTCGCCACCGTTAAGCGCGAGTTGTATCTTGGCGAGGGCGACATACGTCGCCCTCGTTGTTTATGGACTATGCGATGAGCAGTTTAGACTTTTATGACATAGATGCGGCATACGCAGATTATCTGAGAAAATTCGAACCAAGGATACCTAAATTCGACTATTCAACTACAAGCCCACACAACAAATTTCTATGCGGAGTGGTGTTTGAAACAGAAAAAGGTATTAGGTATTTTGCACCGGTTTCTTCTCATATCAGAAATACGCCGACAAACTTTGTAATCCAAGAGAGAAGCGGGAAAAAGATTTCAAATGTTTGTTTTCAGTATATGGTGCCTATACCGTATGGTTTAGAAAAAAGAAAAATTATTAAAAATGAGCAGGACGTTAGTTATAGGTCATTGTTAAACGAAGAATACTATTATTGCCGTGAAGGAAATAGCCCTGAAAGAATTAGGGCTATGGCGGCCGAAGTTTATGATAAGGTTACTAATCCGGTTTATAGGAATAGCGCCGACAGACAAGTCAGAAAATTCAAATACCTTTGCTGCAACTTCAAGCTGCTAGAGGAAAAGTGCATCGAGTATGCTAAAGAACACAATTTGGCATTGACCCCACCGGCTGCGGCATTAGACCAAGGCGTAAAAAATGATAACTCCAGTTCAGTCACGGGAGAAACCCTACAATAAGTTGACGCCGCCCCAAACCATGCCCATTTTAGACCTGCAGCAGTTTTTCGACTATACTAGGGCAGGCCAAAGAGACAAAACATGCTGAACCTAAATTACGTAGCCGCACAAATGCAAAACATGGTGGAGCAGCTTAAAGTCGGCGGTCACGACAAAGGCGCCCGACTGGAAAAAGCCCGCAGTCTGCTTGCGCTCAATGAACCCGAATTCACCAATCTAAAGGAAAAAGTCGCCCAAAGCCTGAATACCTCCCCGTTTCTTTTGGCGGGACCGGTAGAGCCTCTTTACACACATGTGCCGCCAATTTCCATTCCGGAGGATTTCAGCATCATTGCAACGGACGGCTCACAGATTGACGTTGACCGGCACCAGTCAACACGCTGTTACCTGATTAATATAGGGCAGGTGCGGCTGGATTACGGACAAAAGACCGAAGCCAAACTGGAGAGTTTGCCTCTGTTATACGCAGGCGACAACGACACGGTTATAGCATCCGGTCATCAGGTGCAGATGGTTGAAGGACCCCTGCTAAATCTCAAGCGCTCGGTGGACGAATGCCGCCACTTAAAGGAAATGGCAACCGAACTGCCAACGGGGCAGCCGGCGCTGGCAGTCATCGATGGCTCTCTGATTATGTGGCAGCTATCCGGCAAGGAATTCCCCGATTTCGTGGTAACCGAACTGCTGGACAACGGCTTTATGAAATATCTCGATGAAATGCAAGCACTGGCGCAAAAACAACCCCTGTCACTTGCAAGCTATATCAGCTTCCCGCGCTCGGTAAATGTGGCCAATACGCTGCGACTGCTCATATGCCCGAACAATACGGCTGACTGCTCAAGGCACTGCGGGTACAAGCCCGTCGGGCAGCGCCCTTGCGACGTTCTTTCCGGCGTGCAGGATCAGGAATTATTCTTTGAGTTGCTCGTCACAGGGGAACGCTCGGCCCTTTTTACCAGTCAGGCAAAAATCGTCAGGGAAAAATACGCCGGACACGCCGTGCATTTCTTTTATCTCAAACTGGAGGATGAAATCGCACGCGTGGAAATCCCGCAGTGGATCGCACGTGACAAACAAAAGCTTGATCTGACTCACGCTTTGATTTTCGACCAGTGCCAGCGCGGCAACGGTTATCCCGTGGCACTGTCTGAGGCGCACGAGCAGGCCGTGGTGAGCGCCTCCGACCGGGAAAATTTCCAGCAACTGCTGGCAACGTGGCTGGCCGATGAGCATATTAGTTCCGCATCATCGGCAAAAAGCAGCAGTAAAAAAACAAAGTGGCTTTGAACTCACCTGCAAAGCAGAATGGAGGCAAGACATGCAAGAATTATCACAGACGCGTTTAGGAGAGGTTATCCAGGCATCCAGCACAACATTTTGTGCCCAGTGTTATGAGTTGTACTCCCTGCCGCCTCTTGGGACACTGGTTAAAACAAACGAGGGCGACAACGAACTTTATGCCGTGGTATATCAGGCATTCACCGAAGGAATAGAACCCGGGCGCAAGCCCATAGCGCGCGGCAAGGACGAGCCTTCGGAGGAGGCCGTTTTCAAGGCAAATCCGCAGCTTGTCAAGCTGCTGCGCAGCGAGTTCGCCGCGCTGGTTGTAGGGCATAAGAGAGACGGACGAGTGAATCAATACCTGCCGCCGCGTCCGGCACGTTTACACGGCTTTGTTTACGAATGCAGCAGCGAGGAAATTGCCGGCTTCAGCCGCTGTTACACATTTTTGACGCTGCTGGTCAACGCCAAGGCGGAAACGCCGTCGGATGAGTTAATTGCCGCCGTGCTGCGCCTGATGAGCGCCTCACAGGAGGACCCGCGGGCCTTTTTGGTCAATGCGGGCAAGGAACTGGCGGCACTGCTTGGGCAGGACTATGCCAGACTAAAGGCCATACTGGAAAGGATAAAACCATGAATAGAGAGAGCAGACTGGGCATTGTGGTTTCCGGCTCACTGAGCGACGGCGTCGCCGTGCGCATGGACGGGCATACGTCAGTTGAAGATGTCGTCGTGGGGCACTACGTAACTATTGAGGGGCAAAAGCACCGCTTTCTGGGTATGATTACCGATGTAAAGCTGGATGCCAGCGACCAGCATATGACCTTTTTCCCGCCGTCAGCCGATGACGATTTCAGCGCCGAGGTACTTTCGGGCACCTCAGCCTACGGCATGCTGACCGTAACGCCGTATCTGCTTATAGGAGGCGCCGCACAGCCGGATGTAAACGAACCGCAGCCGGTCAAGACCATACCAAGCCACTTTTCTCCGGTGGGGCTTTCCTCTGATGCGGATATTGAACTTGTTTTCGGTAAGGAAGATGACAAAAAGTTCTGGATTGGCAACCCGCTGGATATGGAAACCAAGCTATGCCTTAATTTGCCGGAGATGGTAAAGCGCTCCAACGGTATTTTCGGCAAGAGCGGCACGGGTAAAACATTCCTCACGCGCATGCTGCTGATTGGTATTCTGCAAAAAAGCGCCGCCGTAAATCTTGTCTTCGACATGCACTCGGAATACGGATGGAAACACCGCAACGAAAAAGGGCGCGACGTAAAAGCCCTCAAACAACTTTTCGGCTCAAAGGTGGCTATTTTCACGCTGGATGAGGAAAACGCCAGACAACGCATGGTAACGCCAGATTTCGTAGCTAAAATAGGCTACGACGAAATTGAGCCCGAGGATATTTCATTGCTGCGCCAGACGCTTAATCTTACAGACCTTGCGGTTGATGCGTCTTATTCACTGCGCAAGCATTTCGGAAAAGACTGGATAAATAAAACTTTGAATCTGGACGGCGAGGACAGCGCCAAAGTACTGAATGCGCTGAATATCCACGAAGGGAGCTTCCAGTCACTTAAGCGCGGGCTTACATCCCTGACAAGGCTGACTTTCACACAGCCGCACGTAGAGCAGCAAGCCGTATCCCAGATACTGACCCGTCTGGAAAACGGAACCCATGTGGTGCTGGAATTCGGACGATTTACCGATATTGCGGCATATATACTGGTTGCCAATTTGCTGACAAGGCGCATTTATGACAAGTACCGCGAGCGCACCGAAAGGTCCATTGCCGACGGCAGCGCCGCACCCAAGCCGCTGGTCATCACCATTGAGGAGGCGCACAAGTTCCTTAATGCCGAGGTGGCATCCCAAACCATCTTCGGCACCATCGCCCGCGAAATGCGCAAGTATAACTGCACCCTGCTGGTCATAGACCAAAGACCATCAGGCATTGATACCGAGGTCATGAGCCAGCTGGGAACCAAAATCACCTGTTTGCTGGATAACGAACGCGACATCGACAGCGTGCTTGCCGGCACGTCCGGCAAAAGCGGACTTAAAGGCGTGCTTGCCAGACTGGCTGCCAAGCAACAGGCGCTAATTTTCGGGCATGCCGTACCAATGCCGGTTGCCTTCTGCCCGCGCGAATACGGCACGGAGGGATTCTATAAAGAAATCTCATCCGAGCAGCCAAATCCAAAGGAAATAGAAGAGGATATAAATAATTTGTGGCGGTAGCAGTATGCGGCAATTAGGCGTGCGGTAATTTTAGGTCAAGCTGTATTATTGTCGGCTTAGGCGTGTCTGTCTTATATGCGCATACTGCGTTTTCGGCATGGTCATGGCGGCGGGTGATGCCGTTGCGAATTTCTGCTTTTTGCACCAGCCTGCTATAATGTGGGCGCATGGGGCTGTAGCTTAGCGGGAGAGCATCTGATTTGCATTCAGAGGGTCAGGGGTTCGAATCCCCTCAGCTCCATAACTACCAGATAATCCGAACCTTGTCGTCCTTATTGGCAATGGCTTCGGATTTGTTCTATATTTTGTATGTTGCAAAATACTCCACTCAACGGGAAGGGACTATGAATGAATATTTCAGATGTATTATTTAATTCAGGCTATGGGTACTCTCTTTTCAATGACGAAGAGTTAACAGCCATTGAAGCTCGAATTTTCCTTAAGCAAGTCGCTGGTAAAGCCCGTGATGTTGCCTATACCAAATGCCTCGTCCGGAACAAGGATATTAAACTTACTCCAGAAGAAATTGTAAGGCAGTTATATCTTTACCGTTTGATAAATAAATACAATTATCCTGTAGACCGCTTGCAAGTGGAATATACAGTTAATTTTGGACGGGAGGAAAAGCGCGCCGATATCGTAGTCATGGATAAACTCAATACTACGGCTCCGTACATAATTGTTGAAACAAAGAAGCCTCTTCTCAAAGACGGAAAGGAACAGCTTAAATCGTACACCAACGCCACTGGAGCGCCTATTGCCGTTTGGACAAATGGGCAGCAGATATCCTGTTATAACCGCAAAGACCCAAATTACTTTGAACAGTTATCCGATATTCCCAAAGCATCTGAAAAGCTATCCGACATACTTAACGAGCGAATAAATTACGAAGAGTTGAAGAAACGCGACAAAATTTCAAACGAGGGAAAAGCACTACGCGATATCATTGTTGAAATTGAGGATGAAGTGCTTGCAAATGCGGGTGTAGATAGTTTTGAAGAAGTATTCAAGCTAATTTTTGTAAAACTATATGATGAACTCATTGCAGCTAATGATACTAATTACTATTTACAATTTCGCAATGGTGGCGACACAGAAAGCGAACTTAAAGCCAAAATCGAAGAGCTTTTCAAGTCAGCAAAAAAGAAGTGGCCTGGAATATTTTCTGACAGCGATACTATCCAACTTACACCATCGCATTTGGCTATCTGTATCTCTACGCTACAGGATATCAAGCTATTCAATAATAATCTTGACGTTGTGGATGACGCATTTGAATACCTATTGAGCAAATCCCAAAAAGGCGAAAAAGGGCAATACTTCACGCCGCGCTATGTTATTGATATGTGTGTCAAGATGATGAACCCGCAAGAGCATGAAAACATTATTGATACCGCAGCGGGTAGTTCAGGCTTTCCAGTACATGCGATTTTCCATGTTTGGAAAGGTATTCGCAAAGAAATGAACCAACCAGAAGGGGAAGGTTTTACCACTGATAAGCGCACAGAACGTGAAAGCTCTTTTGTTCGCGACCATGTCTTTGCCATTGATTTCGACGAAAAGACTGTGCGTGTTGCTCGTACATTAAATTTAATCGCTGGCGATGGACAAAGCAATGTATTGCATCTCAATACGCTAGATTACGGACGCTGGAATGAAACAACTAGTGGTAGAACATGGAAACGAAACTACAATACAGGGTTTGAACGTCTTCTTGATATCCGCCCAAATGGTGCGGATGACGATGATTTTAGCCAGTTTTCATTTGACTTACTAACGGCAAACCCACCTTTTGCCGGAGATATCAAGGAAGGCACTATTCTTTCACGTTACGAACTAGGAAAAAACGAAAAGGGTAAACAGCAAAACAAGGTTGGACGCGACATATTATTCATAGAAAGAAATTTGAATTTCCTTAAGCCAGGCGGACGTATGGCTATTGTATTACCTCAAGGGCGCTTCAATAACTCAAGCGATAAACGAATCCGTGATTATATTGCAGCGCAATGCCGCATCCTTGCGGTAGTCGGGCTTCATGGCAATGTATTCAAGCCGCATACCGGGACCAAAACTAGTGTTTTATTTGTTCAAAAATGGGACGATGAATTATGCCCGCACAAAGACGATTACCCTATTTTCTTTGCCACAATGCAAAAATCAAGTAAAGACAATAGCGGTGAAAAAATCCATGTTAAAGATGACAATGGCAAAGCTAAAATTGATAAACATGGTCATTTGTATGTGGATCATGATCTCTTTAACCATGGTGGTTTAACTCAAGACGGAATTGCTGAAGCGTTTATTGAATTTGCCAAACGCGAAAAGTTAAGTTTTTTCGCCTAAGCCCGCCATTTGACGCTTCAAAATATGAAGCATTGATGAGCGGGCTGGAAGCAGTAGAAATCAACATCAGCGAATGCTTAAAGATAATTGATTTTAGGATAGATGCAAACACATACCAGAAAGATTATGTTCTTACAGAAAAGCATCTCTCTTCTATCCCTCATAAGCGCCTAAAAGACTGTACAACAAAGATACAAAATTTCGGAGCATATTCGCTGTGTAATGAAATTGTGTTTTCTGATATTGGGCATCCTTTTTTGATGACTCAAAATATTAACCATAACTACATCGACTGGTCAGACATTAGACATATTGATGATAAAAGCCACGCTTTATTGCACAAGTCTCATTGCGTTAAGAACCAAGTGCTTATTACGATGGCGGGGTCACTAGGTAGAGTTGCAGTCTATGATAAGGATTTCGTTTCCAGCTCAAATCAAGCTATAGCTAAATTGTCCGTTATGGAAGGGTATGAGCCATATTATATTTCAACATTTCTAAACACGCGATATGGGCAAAATCAAATAAATCGTTTTAAGACTATTACAGCACAACCCAATATCAATATGGGACTTATAAGTGAATTAAAAATTGCTCTAGCTTCTGAAAGATTCCAGAAACAGCTAGCTGTGCATTTTGCAAAAATTGAGAATTTATTATCGCAATCCGCCAACCTCTATGCATCTGCTGAATCGCGCTTACTCTCGGCGCTTGGAATGGAAAATTTCACTCCATCAAACGAACCCGTTTCAATCAAGTCATTTTCAGAGAGTTTTGGAACAAGTGGGAGATTGGACGCGGAGTATTATCAAAAGAAATTCGAAGATGTTGAAAACGCAGTCAAATCTGGGGATTATTCAAGCGTTTTAGAGTTGGTTTCATTTATTGACCATGGGAAACAGCCACCATATATCGATAACGGCAAAGTAAAAGTTTTTTCACAAAAATGGATAGGTGATAAGTCAATCGACTATTCCTTTCTGACAGCAGAAGACGAGCCTTATACTTCACAAGAATTTGCAGATGCAAATAGCGAATACGTCTCACGCATGCACGATATTCTGTATTATTCTGTTGGAGCCAATATTGGTTATTGTCACAACTATTTTGTAGAAACACCATCAATGGCAGGGAGTTTCATAACGATAATTAGAGCAGACAAGAAAAAGGTTGACCTCATATATCTTGGCGTCGCTCTTAATTCCTTTATTGGTCGAATGCAAGCAGAGAAATGGAAAAGTGCTTCTGCTCAGCCTTATATTTATCCAAAAGACATACAGAAATTTGTCATTCCTTTAGTTGCTAAATCAGTTCAACATAAAATCGCAATTGATGTACAGCAGTCATTTGAACTTCGCAGACAATCCGAATATTTGCTTAATTCTGCAAAACTAGCTGTCGAAATGGCAATTGAAGATGGAGAAGAAATGGCAATGAAATGGTTGGAAAACAGGGCACTGTAAACAACCTGCAGCAATTGCTTAACTATTTTTGAGCAGTAGAAGAAGGAAGTGGAAGTATTTCATGAGCGTATCATGCAAAGTTTGCGGAAAGTCACTGGTTTCAAAACGAGGATTTCGGATTAAATCGTTGTTTAGGCATGGTGATAGTAAAAAACCAACTTGTGACACATGTAACAAATTATATGAAATAGCTGAATTGCTAGAAAATAACTCACCCTTAATACCATACGAAAAAAATGATGATATAGGAGATTTTCATAACAGGCTATCGACTGTTAAAACTACTCTCATAAGGTTAGGCGGTCATCTTGAAATACTTGAGATGATAGTGAATCATAATGAGAATAAAAATGACAGAATATTATTTCTTTGCGGTACTGGAAATCTAATATATTATTTAGGAAAAGACTCCCAACTTAGTATGGTTATTCTTTTTTTTGAGTTGATTTATGGTGACCAGCCCCAAAGTTAATAAAGCATTGTTAAATTTTTAAGGCCTTTTCTATATACCCGTTATATACTTTCTATATACTCTCCGTGCCTAAGCATTCACAAAGGATTATGAGATGTTTGCGGAGGGTTTTTCTGTTGCGAAAATAGTGACTTTTTAGGTTCAAAACATATTGGGCTTGTGCAAAAATTGCTTTTTGGGCGGCTTTGCGTTAAATTTTATCGTCGACACTACAAAATAACACTGCTTTTTCACCGAATGGAGAAAATATGTATTGCACCCGTTGCGGCACCCAGCTTGAGTCCGATTCAAATTTCTGTTCCAAATGCGGGACGAAGAGTGCCTTTGCACAAAGCGCATCCGAGCAAAGCAAACAAACGTCGCAGGAGCAGTCTTTTTACGAGCAACCTTCTTACAACCAGCAGTCAACGCAGCAGGAGTACACTCAGCCATCCGAGCAAAAATCCAAGCTGGTTGCCGGCTTGCTTCAAATATTCCTGGGCTGGTTGGGTTTGGGGCGCTTTTATCTGGGTTATACCGGTATCGCCGTCGCACAGCTTCTGGTTTCCGTTCTCACGCTTGGCATTGGCGCCATATGGCCTCTTATTGACGGCATTCTCATTTTGACCGGCTCTGTGGCAACCGACGCCAAGGGTGTCCCTCTGAAGGACTAGCGCACGCGCAAGAACATATTATGAGGCTTACTTCAGGTATGGAGACATATTAGAATATGAGCGGTGTTTTCAGTATTGCAGCGGGATATCTTTTGGGCTCGGTTTCTGCGGCATGGCTTATCACGCGCCTGTGCGCCAAGGTTGATATCCGCGCAGAAGACGACGGGCGCATCAGTCCGGCATCGGTTTACTACCGCCTTGGCGCACTGCCATATGCTTTAGCCGCCATTCTGGACATATTACTTGCGGCGGCCGCCGTTGTGCTTGCCAGAGTAATTACGCACTCCGACTATGTTGCCATGCTTGCCGGGCTTGCCGCCATGGCAGGCCACAATTGGTCGCTCTTTCTCAAATTCAAGGGTGGGCAGGGTGCAACGTCGATGACAGGTGCGCTGGCGGGCTTGGTATTCTGGCCGCTTTGCATCGGGCTTTTGGTTGCCGGGCTCTCAGTCGGCTTAACCCGCCGCACGACCATATCCACCGCCGTCGGCGTCGCCGTCGTTTTCACCGCCGTTCTGTTTATGCGCGACCTCGTTTTATATGCCCTTTATCCGCTGGGGCTTTTTTCTCTTATGCTTTTAAAACGCTTGCAGCTTTCGCGCGCATCGAAACACAAGGTGCTCAGCACAGCCAAATAACCCTTTGGGGTCACGCCTGTCTGCCCTGCCGACTGCCAGCCGGCTTTGGCGCAGTGCCGCCGTAATACAAATCAAAAGGAGCTAAATGCCGTGGCTACTGAAATCAAAATGTACGGAACATCGTGGTGCCCCGACTGCACGTTTGCCAAGCGTGTTTTTCAGCAACGCGGGGTTTCTTACGAGTGGGTTGATATTTCAGGCGATGGTGAGGCTGCCGCCTATGTTGAGAAAATCAACAAGGGAAACCGCAGCGTGCCTACCATCGTTTTTCCTGACGGAGACGTGCTGGTCGAGCCGCCCAAAGCGGTCTTGGAGCAAAAGCTGGCTCTGTTTGGGCGCTAGCTTCCCAGCAGCGTAATAAAGAACGCCATGGCGTTCCACAGGGAATGTACTATAATCGTGCTCCACAGCGAGCCTGTTTTATAACGCGTCACGCCCATAACGATTCCCATCACGCAGATGGTAAACATGACGAATAGATCATACTGCAAATGCAGCAGGGCCCACACAAGCGACGTTAAGGCTATGGCGCCCGCAACCCCCAGCTTTGAGCGCAGCAGCCCCACGAAAATAAAACCGCGGAAGAGAACCTCTTCAAAGAACGATGCAAAAATCACCGTTGCCACAAACATCAGCAGCCAGCCGGCGCCGCTAAGGATATCCTCCATAAAATCGGCATTGGTGCTTTCGGCTCCCCCAAAGAAGACCTCATACAAAAACCCGATGCCCAAAATACAAACGACGGCTATTAAAAAGGCCGCCAGTGCCACAAGTACGATTTTCCAGCTCAGCCGGTTTAGCCCGATATACTCCCTCAGACTGAGGCTGCCATTCATACGCACGATCTGATAAGTCAGCGCCAAACCGCTGAGTCCTGAGGCGATGGAAGACAGTGCCGTCACCAAGCCGTTGCTTATAGGGCTCAGATTAAATGCGAGCTCAAGTGCCCGCGCTCCGCAAACCACCAGCAGCGGCACAGCGATCAGTGCGGTGAGGATTATGGCCACGCCCATACCGATGGTAGCCCACCCGCCGTAAATTTTCGGCGGCGCCGGCTCTTCCGTTACGGGTATTACGTTTTCCAACTCATCAGACATATACGCTATGGTATAACTGCGCACAACGGGCTGTCAATAGCGTTTCCTTACCAAACGCGCCGTACCTGCGGCAAAAGACGCCCCGGCGGTGCGCATTTCCACAGCGTACAACAAAAGGTTATACTTAGGTCAATTTGTTGGGGAAGGGGTATTGTCATAAAAATCAATCGTTCCGAGTATTTTGCCTTTTATTCGCACCTTTCAGGTGCCGTGGCGGCCATTGCCGGGCTGGTATGGCTTCTTTTAAAATGCGGCGGGGGTGCCGACCGCATACTTATATGCATGATTTACGGTCTTGCCATGTGCGGTATGTTCTCTTTCAGCGCATGCTATCATGCCTCCAAACGCAGCGAGAACTCGGTGAGTATCTGGCGCAAGCTGGATCACATAGCCATTTTCTTCATGATAGCCGGCAGCTATACGCCGCTTTGCTATATCTACCTCACCGGGGCTTGGCGCTGGAGCATTATTCTCATAGCCTGGGGTTTTGTCTGCGCCGGCATACTGCTCAAGGTATTTTTCATTGGTGCGCCGCGCATTGTCTCAACAATCCTGTATCTGCTGCTCGGCTGGCTGGCCATATTCCCTATGCTTGAGTTATGGCGCAATATGCCGCACACCTGTTTTTTTCTGCTGCTGGGGGGCGGAGTTGTTTACAGCGTCGGGGCGGTGCTTTATGCCATGAAAAGACCAAACCCCTTTCCCAAAATATTCGGTTTTCACGAAATCTTTCATCTTCTGATATTGGGCGGCGCCGTACTGCATTACGTGGTAATCAACATGGCGCTCACACCGGCATAACGTTTCTTGCGCCGGGCTTGGTGATTCTCGGCATCCGGACTGTTTTCATTGGCAATCCGGCTTTGTTACGTCTATAATAAAAACAAATGTCGGCAGAGGTGGAAAATGGCAAAATATGTAACAGGTAAAAAGGGTCCTCATCTCATGCTTTATAGCATCAGCACCTGTCCGTGGTGTCAAAAGACGAAACTGTTGCTGGCTGATCTTGGGCTGGAATACTACTACGAGGATGCTGACACACTGGTGGACAGCTCAAGGCATGACGTCATGGCAGATGTGGAACGCTGGAATCCCAAACGTTCTTTCCCCACCATCGTTGTTGATAATAGCCGCTGCATTATCGGCTATCAGGAAAATGAACTGCGCAAGCTGCTGAGCGTCTAGCTTTTCCCAAACCGTCAGGCGTGTGCCCTCCCCTGAACCAAAGCCGTGTTATTGATATGGAAAAGCTGAGTCTGCTAAAAGCCCTTGTTATGGCCGGTTGCGGCTCAAGACGCGAGATGGCCGCCGCCGTAAAGACCGGTCGCGTATGCGTCAATGGCACGGTCGTGAGCGCTTTCACCCAAGCCATAGCTCCAGGCGATTCGTTAGCCATAGACGGAAAACCCCTGAAAATTCCGTCACAGAAGTTTATCTATATCCTGCTTAATAAGCCCACAGGTATACTCTGCGCAACCGAAGACAAACGCGGCAGGCAAACCATTATTGAATTGCTGCCGTCTCACCTGCGCCTCGCCGGTCTGCATGCGGTGGGGAGGCTTGATCTGGACAGTTGCGGGCTGCTCATAATAACCAATGACGGGGCTCTAACCTACCATCTGACACATCCGCGCTTTGAGCAGGAAAAGGAATATTCCCTCACGCTTAACCGCCCCCTCAGCCGCACGGACCGGGAGCAAATGGAGCGCGGGCTGACTCTCAGCGATGGTCCAACTTCACCCGTTGCCGTCAGGCTGCATCATGCGCTGCCCAACGTTTGTTATGTTACGTTACATGAGGGTCGCAAGCGTCAGCTGCGCCGCATGTTCGGCTCTTTGGGATACCGCGTCATGCAACTCAGGCGCATACGCGAGGGGCATCTGCTGCTCGGCGACCTGCCTTTGGGGCATAGCCGTCTGCTTACGGCACTTGAGGTGTCACAACTGCGCAGTTCTGTCGCGGAATAGTTCAAACACATTTTGGACTCTTGGCGATAAGTTAAGAGCCGGATCAGACGGTATTGACCTTACGTGCGCAGTATGCTATAAAAACAATGCTGGCGTAAGCCCAGTCTTCGATCATCGCGGGTATAGGAGCATCGCCATGAAGGTCAAAATCTTACGCAGGGATATTTTTAGCTATCTGTTCTTAATGCTGCTCGCCGGGGCGTGTCTTGCCATCGGAGTCCGCATGCTAATTGAGCATCGCACGGCGCTCGGTGCATTCGGGGTGGCACTGGGTGGTCTGATTCTTTTTGTACCAGTCAGTATGGTACTACGCAAAAGATAATTCGCTTTTCAGGCTCAATCTCACAAAACCATGCGTCAAAAACAAAAGTTGACAGCATAAGCAAAGAGTGCTATTTTGGTTAATTGCAATAAGCCAAATGCCGTTGCGAACACTTTGGAAATCAAAGTGGGTTGTTCGCAGGAAAAAGTAAAGTCTCCTGGGTTCTTTGTCTTGGTTAAATATCGGGTGGTTTGTGCGGAAGGGACACTGATGCAGTGTCAAAGGGTATGAACCCGTCCGCTGGTTCGCTGAGCATGGGGATATCGAATCCCGGCGTAAGAGCCGCCATCCAATATTAAAGGGAAAGGGAGATGTTCAAATGGGAAGATTAGGCGTTTGGCAAATAGTACTCATTCTTGTTCTCTTTGTCATGATTTTTGGCTTAGGGAAGTTGCCTCAGGTGGGCGCATCCATCGGCAAGTCTATTCGCGCTTTCAAGAAGTCGCAGGAAGACGACGAAGAGGAAGATGACGACGTAGAAGCGTTGCCCAAAAAGAAGCGCAAAGCAGCATCCAAGAAGACCAAAACCGACGATTCCTTATAATACACAACCCAGGTGCCTTTTGGCATTCTGGGTTGAACTGTTTTGCCGAGAATCCACTCCGCTTGAAGTTGAAGTGCGTTAACCGGCAGATTATCGTTGTATTTTATGTCGTCTTCGGCGCTGACGGGTATTCCATGTTTTTCGTTTGAAAGCTGTGCTGTTTTTAATTCATATGAGTTACAAATTTGGCATGCATGTGCCATGAATTAGGTTGAAAAAGAGAGATGGTAGCGTGAACATTCTGGGTTTGGGTATTAGCTGGATGCAACTGGCAGTCATCCTGCTGGTCGCCTCGATATTGGTTGGACCGGAGAAACTGCCTTCATACGCACGCAAAGCTGCCAAGATTATACGGCGTATTCGCAAGATTACCTCAAGCGTTACCAGCGAGTTGTCGAAATCCATCGGATTGGACGATGAGGACAGCGGCGTTTCCAGCGTCAAACAGGATATTTCTGACATAAGGAAATCACTGGAAAAAGATATCTCCGACCTGAAAAATACTTTCAGTGAGCAATCCACAGCAATCTCGCAAAGTGTAGAAAGCACTACCAAAGAGGCTGTCGATTCCCTGCAGCAGAATGCCAGAGACATATCCAAAACCATTAATGATCAGGCAGGGGAGTTAAAAACCGCATTCGGCGTTAAGTCTGAGCCGGTCCCTGCAAGCACTGATAACGCCTTTGATACCAGCTCCGATGGCACAACTGACGACTGGTTCGGTGATACCAGCGCACCGGAGAACAATGCCGCAACGGTATATGAGGCTGAGCCGAAGCCTGTTGCTCGCACCACTATTGAATCTCCCAAGGACGAGCCATTGTCGGCACCTGTTACCACCCCCAAGGATACCATTGTGACGCCATCGGCAGAAAAGGAAAGTATTTCGGGCTGATTATCCATGCAGATGGTTTAAAAAGAGGTTGTTATGGCTGAGGACACACAGACAATACGAGAGGAAGAGGGCCGCGCCACCGTCATAGAGCATCTGAAAGAATTGCGCAAGCGCATTATTTATTCTGCCGCCTCGGTTATCATCGGTTTGGTGGTGGGTATGGTCGCGGCTAATTGGGTCCTTCGGCTGCTGCAGTTGCCGGCACCGCCCAATATTGAATTTATAGCAATTGAGATGACGGAGAATATAACCGTATGGTTTAACATCGGGCTAACAACCGGCGTTATACTAGCCATGCCTTTTCTGATATATCAGGTATTCGCTTTCATAGGTCCCGGTCTTACCAAACGTGAAAAGCATTTTGTTCTCTCCATAATCCCGGCCATTACCATCATGTTTCTCCTGGGAGTTGCTTTCGCCTACTTCGTTGCTTTACCGCTAATGCTCGAGTTTTTCTATAATTTCCAGCGCGAGTTTGCCCCTCTCACACCACGCATTTCCGACTATGTCAACATAGTATCCCGCGTATTGCTGTTTGTCGGGCTGGTGTTTGAAACTCCTTTGGCCATAATGGGGCTGGCTAAGCTGGGTCTTGTTTCCCCCAAGTGGCTGGCATCGCGGCGCAGATGGTGGATTCTTCTCTCATTTATCCTTGCCGGTTGCGGCGGCAGACCGCATTCGGCGGTTATTGTTGCGGGTTCGACATCGGTTCAGCCCTATGCCGAAGTTCTTGCCGAAGAGTATTGGAAGCAATATCCCGATAACCATGTTGATATTCAGGGCGGAGGCTCGTCTTCGGGTATCACCGCCGCCGAAACCGGTGTGGCAGACATCGGTATGTCGTCACGCGCGCTAACCGAGAAAGAAATGCATTTGTGGAATATCGAAATCGCAAAGGATGGGCTGGCGATTATCATACACCCCGATAACCCTGTGCAGAATCTTACGATGGATGCGGTTCGTAATGTATACGCGGGCAAGTTCACCAACTGGGCAGAGGTAGGCGGGCGCGATGCAAAGATACACATCATTGCGCGGGAGGAAGGTTCGGGGACAAGAAGCGCGTTTGACGACTTGGTGATGGACGGTCGTTTTGTAGATGCGAAGGCAATTATTCAAGACTCTAACGGGTCGGTACGGCAACTGGTTTCGGGCGATCCCAACTCGATTGGTTTTATCTCGTTGGGGCTGGTTGATGATTCGGTCAAAGCTTTGTGGCTTGACGGCATTGCCCCCAAATGGGAAAATGTCGTCGACGGGAGTTACAGCCTATACAGACCCTTTTTATTTGTAACCGCAACCCCGCCCCAAGGCGATACACAACATTTTATCGATTTTGTAACTTCTCCCCAAGGGCAGCAGATGCTCATTGACGAGGGGCTAATCCCCATGGGTATGGGGATGACGGAAGGGGCGAACCGATGAACAATTTTAAAGAAAGAATACCCGAATGGATTTTTCTGTTGCTTGCCCTTTCATCCATATCCGCGCTGGTTCTCATTACCGGGTTTATCTTTATCCAAGGCATACCCGTTATGCTGG
>WRHS01000002.1 GCA_009783135.1 Dehalococcoidia bacterium | reverse complement strand
ATGAAAGTCGCCGTGACCTGCGCTTCTTGTGGCATGATAGTAGTCTGCCTGTGACGGCTGAATGCCGCCAAGCCCCGGTCCCCCGCGTTGAATGTTAACTACAACCGCCGGCAGGTCGCAGCCGGCAAGGTAACTCAGCCCCTCACTTTTCAAAGCGAAGCCTGGGCTGGATGAGGACGTCATAACACGTACCCCTGCAGCTGATGCGCCGATGACCATATTGATGGCGGCCACCTCGCTCTCTGCCTGCAGGAAAGTACCATTTTGTTTGAGCATTTTCTTGGCCATATAGGCCGCTATTTCCGATTGTGGTGTGATGGGATAACCGAAGTAGTGCCGGCAGCCTGCAAGCAATGCCCCTTCGGCAATTGCCTCATTTCCTTTCATCAAAACCTTTGCAGCCATATCAATACCTCTCTTACTTTTCCACAGTGATGACAGCATCGGGGCACATCATGGCGCAGAATGCACACCCAATACATGCCTCTGTATCTGTTATGCCCGCCGGACGGAAACCCTTTGCGTTGATTTTATGCTCTCCAAGGCTCACAATCTTCTGCGGGCAGGCCTGCACGCACAGCCCGCATCCCTTGCATTCATCCGTTTTAAACGTTACATTTGCCATGTTTTCTCCTCTTTCGGACGTCCGCAGTTTTCAAAATTTGTTTGGGTACAAAGCCATAGGAAATACCTCACCTAACGTAAGACGTGCTTCCTCTTGGGCTTCCTCGCTTTGGAGCAGGCGATTGTCAATCGCTGTCATTTTCAGCGGCAGAGCCAGTTTTTCAGAGGCTTCCGTGGCAAAATCTGCTGTGGCAATCACATCCTGCAGCGTTGTCTCCGTCGCAAGATTGGAGTTGTTGATAAGCCCGGTGAAACCTACCATGCTGGCTGTTTCAATTTCATTTTTAATCTGGCACAAGTCGTCTAAGTTGCGCGTCAGCGGACGATATTGATTTGTAACCAAGAGCATCTCAAACGCACCGCTTTTCTGCAAAAGCCCGGCATATCTTCCGAGCGCCAACGCACCGCGGTCATCTCCTCCTAAGTCAATGATGCCGGTAATGTCGGTATCATCAAATATTGCGAGCGTCCCCACCGGTATGGCCGGTGCTTCCACGTTTGTGCCCGCAAAACGGGAGGCAATCAGACCAACGCCGGCTCTCTTGAGAGCATCTGCGGCACCGGCCATTCGGAAGTATGGGTTTACAATATCCAAATCGCATAATACCACACGATTTTTTTGTTGTTTGGCCCACAAGGCATAAGCCACAGCTATACTTGTTTTGCCGCTGCCAAAATGGCCGGCAAAAACCGTGACTCTCGCCAAGCGCATTCGCTTACCTCCCGCACGGCATTTCCCATGCTTGCGACTTTTTCGCTATTCGCGATACCAGCGGAAAATTATCGCAGAATTCGGCGCTAAATTCAATATCGCGTATCGCGACAGTTGCCATCTGTATCCAAGTTCATGAAATATAAACGCTCTTTATAAGTCAGGTTCTTCTTTTAAGCGAATTAATAAGCCAGAAAAGAGCAAATGCCGCAATGTTTACGATGACTACGCTTGCACCGGCAGGGGTGGCATATGAGTAGGACACAACTATGCCGATGAAAAAGCTGGCAAGCGATACACATGCGGCGCATATCGTTACGCTTTTGAATTTCTTGCATATACGCATGGAGGTAAGCGCAGGGAAAAGAATAAGACTGGAAATTAGGAGTGCGCCAATCATGCGCATGCCCAACACAATAGTTATTGCTGTAAGGATGGCAATCAGCATATTGTACAGAAAGGTTTTTACACCGGTTGCCTTGGCAAAGTTTTCGTCAAATATTACACCGAATAACTTATTGTAAAAGAAAATGAACAGTACCAGTACCACAACGGCGAGCGCGACGCTTAGGGTTACGTCGCTTGTGCTCATTGCCAGAATGCTTCCGAACATATAACTATACACATCCGTATTCATTCCTGTTGTAAAAGATATGACCATTATGCCAATTGCCAATGCGCCGGTTGAAATGAGTGCGATGGCGGCATCGCCCTTGATTTTGCTGTTTTCGCTGATGCGCAGCAGCAAAAATGCCGCGAGCACAGTGGCTGGAATTGATATGCTCAAAGGTGCGATATTCAAAGCTGTGGCCACGGCAAGCGTTCCGAATCCAACATGCGAAAGTCCGTCGCCAATCATGGAGTAACGCTTTAGCACAAGGCTTACGCCCAGCAGCGCAGCACAAAGCGACACCAGCAGACCGACAATAACGGCGCGTACAATGAAGGCATATGAGAACATCTCAACCAAGGCGTTAATCATTCGGCGTGCCTTCCGTCGGCGCAGCCGCAGTTTAAAAAGCTGATTCCAACGCCTGAGCTTACATAATCCTCGGTTCTTCCGAAAAATGCCTGAGTGTTTTTCAGGTGCAGGATGTGGCTGGCGTATTTGACTGCGGTGCGCACGTCGTGTGAAACCATGATGATGGTAATACCCATTTGGCGATTAATGTCCTCAATTAGCCGGTACAATTCCTGTGTAACCAGCGGATCAAGCCCGGCAACAGGCTCATCCAGCAACAGGAGTTTTTTTGTGGCGCAGAGTGCCCTGGCCAGCAGCACGCGTTGTTGCTGCCCGCCGGATAATTCACGGTAGCATTTATTGCGCAGATCAACAATATCAAGACGCCGGATGTTTTCTTCTGCGATGGCCTTATCTGCCCTTGAGTAGAAAGGTAAAATGCCGCGCGCACCAAGCCTTCCGGACAAAACGACCTCATATGCGCTTGCAGGGAAATCCTTCTGTACTACAGTTTGCTGCGGCAGGTAACCGATCTCACTGGGCTTAAGCCCGTCACCAGCCACGATGCTTCCGGTTTGAGGTGTTTTAAGACGCAGTAATCCTTTGATGATGGTGCTTTTACCTGAGCCGTTTTCGCCGATAATACACAGGTAATCGCCGCTTTCAACTGTAAAGTTAAGACCTTCGACGACGGTGTTACCCTCATAGGCGAAGGATGCATCCCGGCAGGTGATGAGAGCCATATTACTGTAGCGCTTCCCGTAACGCTTCCACATTACGCGTCATGAGTTCCATATAGCTTAAGCCTTTCCTGAAATCATCCCGTGATATGTTGTGGCAGGAATGCAAAAGCAAAACCTTTGCTCCGGTTTCAGCTCGTATGGTATTCGCCATTTTGGGGTTTGATAGCTCAATATGGAAAACCACAGGGATATTTTCTTCTCTAATCTTATCTATTAGGAACGCGACAGTCTTTGGGTTCGGCTCGGTTTCAGATGCACAACCTGGAAATGCCGCAAAATAATCAAGCCCGTAGGCATCGGTAAAATAACGGAAAGGGAATCTATCGCCGAAGACGATGGTTTTCCGCACCGCGCCGTCCACAACAGACTTGAAAGCCGCATCCAGATCGTCAAGTCTTTCAATGTAAGCAGTTGTGCGCGCCTGAAACAAAGTGGCGTTTTGCGCGTCAGCCTTGCATAAGGCATCCGATATTTTCTGAACAATCAGCTTGGCGTTTTTAGGTGAAGTCCAAACATGCTCGTCGTATGCAATGTCATCGCTGTCGTCATCGTCATCCTCCATACCCTCAACGATTTCCTCCTCTACCAAATCGACGCAATCCATGAGTGTGATGATTTTCATATTGCTGGTATCCATGGATGACAGTATTTGATTTACCCACGCATCGGACTCACCACCGACGTAAATGAAAATGTCGCAGTTTTGAATTTTGATAATATCCTTTGGCGTGGGCTCAAAAGAGTGGCTTTCGGAGGCAGGGGGGAGAAGCATGCTCGCATTGACTGCGTCACCGGCTATTTCGCGCACAAAATCAAATGGTGCGAAAATTGTGGCAACAACGCATGTCCTGTCATCCGGCTCATTCTGTTGACATCCCGCCAACATCGACAGCAGAAAAGATGCTATTAACATCAATGAAACAAACCGTTTCATATTAAAGATATTCTCCTTTGGACCTATCTGGGTGCAAAACTGAAATGTACATGATGTTTCATGCGGGGCTCGTTATTGTTCATTTTTCCTATACCTTGAGAACTATCCTTTGCGGCAACAAGTTTGGCATTTGCCGTAAAACACTGTTTTCATGGGATTGATTTGAAAAGAGTGCTCATTATTGATGTGCTGCTGCAGTACGCTTGCCTCGGCACAGCCCAAATGCAAAAGTTCACCACATCCGTCGCATTTCAAATGAAAGTGCTCTGGTGTATCTGTGGCTTCACAGACATACTGGTAACAGGCGCAGGACGTGCCATCCGTCACATACTGGCGCACTTTCCCGCTGCCTGCCAGCTTGTCAAGGTGGCGGTAAACTGTCGTAAGCCCGATGGATGTGCCGCAGTTTTCAAAATGGGCCACGATCTGTTTTGCCGTTACGTGCGCATCGGAAAAAGAGGCGATATAGGAAAGAATAGCCTCACTTTGTTTTGTTTTATATTGTGACGGGCGGCTCATGCTTTAACGCATCTCCTGAAAATGAAACTCATTTTCATTTTAGCGCATCTTTTGTAAAAACACAATAGCGAAATGTCACGGGTTTTGCATTGAATATACTGCTTAATTGGCGCTATTATTTAGCTATGGTGCAATGTTTTACAATTGAGAAACTGAAACAAAAGACAGGACATGTCTGGCTCACGCGGGATTATACTGCCGAGCGTGAGCGCATAAAGCGCTTTGTCGAGGTGGTAGGTGGCGACACCCCTCTTTGGCAGGAGGAAGTGCCGCCGTCTTGGCTGCTTGCCATCAGCTTGGAACAGGTTTGTGAGCAGCTGGCGGCTTTGCCGCAGGCTGCACTGCATGGCAGTTGCGCCATAGAGCTTTTTGCGCCCGTGAAAGTTGGGGATATTGTTACGGTTGTTGTAAAGGTGTCCTCTGTGCGTGAGCGGCAGCAGGCGACTTTTGTTATTTTGGAAATTGAGCAACATAATCAAAGCGGCGTAATGCTGGCGCGGTGTAAGCAGGTGATTGTGCTGCGGAGCAAAACATGAGCGTGCAGGGCTGGGCAGATGTGCGCGCGGGACAGGAAATACCCCCATTGGTAAAACACGTCACCATGCAGCAGGTGGAGAAGTGGCGCGAGGTATCAGGCGATAATAATCCCATCCATTACGATGGCGACTTTGCCGCAAGGTGCGGGCTCCCCGGCGTGGTAGTGCACGGTCAGCTGATTACAGCTTTTCTGTGTCAGATGTTGTCGCATTGGCACGGCACAGCGGGGCGTTTGAGAAGGCTTGAGGTGGCTTATAAAGGGTTTAATTTCCCCGGCGACACGCTCACATGCTGCGGGCTTGTCAAAGAGGCCTTATTATCTGAAAGCAGAGTCGTGCTGGCAATCTGGGTTGAAAACCAGCAAGGCGAAAAGACAGTTTGCGGCAGCGCCGAGGTGCAGTTTGCTCCTTCATGACCATAATCATTTGAGGCGGCTGAGATTTGCATAAACTTATGCAGCATGCTTATGCTAACAGCTTCTTGTTTCAAGACATTGTGGTTTTCTAGCTGTTGTTGATTGCGTCAATAGGCTTCTTGTTGGATATGCGTGTTGTTGGCAAAATGCTGGCAATGAACGCAGCGCCAACGCTTACAATCAGAATTAGTATCATTTGGCGTATGCCGAAAGAAAACAGCGTGATAATTAAACTGTACTTACCCCTGAGTGTGGAATTTAGGTATATGCTGAAGCCAAACACAGCAATTGCGGCGATCACAAAGTTAATTAATGCAATAACCAAGCTTTCGTTAAAGAATATGCCGAACACGTCGCTTGAGCGCGCACCAACCGCCCTGAGTATGCCTATTTCACGTTTCTTGTATGATATACTGGTCGAGATGAAATTCATCATCATTAAGCTGGCAAATACTGCGAAAAAGATACCGATGTACAAGAACGCCAGTGCAAAGCTTTCAATTGCAAAGTTGATACTTTCGAGAGATGAAGACACCTCGTTTCTGAGTGGGAATCTTATGCCATCGTTTGTTTCGTAACTGAATTTGACTAAATTCAAATCGGTCTTGTTATTTCCTGTAAGTGCCGCCACGGCGTATTTTATCGGATCACTATTGGTATCAACTACTTGTGCAAATAATGCGTCCGAGCATAACAGTAACGATGTTCCCGAAACAGAGCCTACGCCATCATGCACACCTACAACTTTCAGAGACATTCGCTGCTTGTTATAAATGCCGGTATCTTCCGCAGGATATGTATTGCCTAATACTTGTAAATACATTTCTTTTTCTGTCGCGGACAGCAATTCCCAATCAACAGGTGTGTAATCTTTGGTTTTGGATTGGTCAATTTCTATTAAAGTTGCTATTGATATGATGACTTCATTTTCTGCAAGTGTGGTGGTAGAAGAATATCCGTCTGCCCAAATGATTTTACTTTTGTCTGTCGCTGATATTTGCGGATAAGGAACAGCACCATGAGAACTTGCCCCCCACCAACCGTGAAAGTCGCCATTGGATATTTCATCAGTTATGAGCGCGATGGAAGCATTTTTAAACGCAATTGCATTACTTTCAAATACTTCCTCGTAAAAATCCTGTTTCACAAAGGCTGCCGCATGTAGGCTGTTTTGGAGTAGATTTGAGTACTCAGACGATAACATCATTATATTTAAACCAATTTCGTTTGATGGATTAGCTTCGAATAAAGGAGAGTAACGTGATTCGTTAAAGCCGGTGTCAATGATTCCTACAATCGCTAGCTCGGTATCATTGTAATCATGTACACCCAAGCATAATTTCTTGCCAAGTAGTTTGGATGGAGAATCAATGTCAGTAACGTCGCTGCTTACAGGGTCTTTATATCCGTATTGTGTGAATAGCCAATACAGATGCTTGGAAATGGCGACTTCGGTGTTACTTGTAGGCAGTCGGCCATAACCTGAGTCGATTTTTAACCCGAGTGAGTCCAGCACATTTTGGTCTGTTTCCAGCAACCCACATGTCTGCTGAATTCTATTGGCGTAGCCGCTACTGTATGTATCGAAAGTACCATAAAGGTAGATGGGTTTATCCCAAATAGGTACGAACCGATAATCACTTAGCTTTTGGTTAAGTGACACAAGGTCCTCTTTTGATAGGTTTGTATGTACCATGTAGGCGTAGCTGTTGCCCATGAGCTGCTTTTCTATTAGTTTTTCTAAAGTTGCTGTTTTGATGCCGCTATCATGCATTGATGTCAGTGTCGCATTAATTTTGTTGTAGGAACCAATCGTATCCGCTAGCCCGAACAGCGTAAACGCTACAACAGACAGCACTATCGTGAATGCCAAACGCACTGGCTTGGCTTTTAGTCCGCTTGCTCCCATGCGCAAAGAGTCTTTCCATGGCAGACGCGAGCGAAGCAGCTTGAAGTCTTTGGCATTGTAGGGCTTTTGAGGGACCTCCTTGGTTTGAGCGAACGCTTCTCTGGCACCGGATTCATTTATCCGCGCGACGCGGCGGAATTTCGCGTTGGCATCGGCATCTATCGAAATAACAGCGTCAGCATTAGCATCTTTCAAAAAACTGCTAATAACCTCTGTGTCCGATGCCGTCAATTCCTGCCCCGCTCTTATCTGCATAATCTTGCCGTCTGTAATGCTGACGGCACCTGCAGTTTGCGGTGGTGCGTAGTATTTGCTTGTGTCATTAATGATTACGCCGTCGGAGAACTCAACTATGCGGGCACCGAATTGTTCGGCATACTCGCGGTCGTGAGAGACAACTATGACCAGCTTTGTTTCACTCAGTTTTCTGAGTGTCTCAAGCACTTGTCTTCCTGTACTGGAATCCAAGGCACCGGTTGGCTCATCCGCCATGATGATATCAGGGTCTTTGATAAGGGCTCTGGCAATGGCAACGCGTTGCTTTTGTCCGCCGGACAACTCATTTGGCTTACGTTTGCCGTAACCTTTTAAATCAACCTGCTCCAGTATGGTCTCAACGGTTTTGGCATCACCTTTTTTACCCTGTAGTTCAAGTGCGAGCCCTATGTTTTTGGCGACCGAGAATTCCGGCAGTATGTTATATTCCTGAAAGATAAAACCGACAAAAGTGTTGCGATAAGAGTCAAAGTCGCCCTGTGAGAACGATTTGCTGGATTTGCCCTTGATGATTATTTCGCCGGAATCATATCTGTCCAGCCCTCCCAGGACATTAAGAAAGGTTGATTTACCACTACCTGATTTTCCGATGATGAAAACCATGCCGTTTTCCGGCAAATCAAGGTCAACATTGTTAAGTGCTTGGACAGCGACGCCGCCTTTCGGGTGATATGTTTTGCAGAGATTTTTGATTGAAATCATCGATGAGCCCTTTCCAACTTTAACTAAAACAAGGCATCCCCTTAATCAATGGTATTAAGCGCGTAAATACTGGTCAATATCATCGGCAGCACGCCGGGCCGCCCCCATGGCAGAAATAACCGTAGCTGACCCTGTGACGACATCTCCTCCTGCCCATACACCTTTCTTGTTCGTGCGCCCAGTGGCTTCATCCGCGATTAGAGTTCCATGGCTGGTAGTTTCCAATCCGGATGTTGTTTGCGCAATCAGTGGGTTTGGAGACGTTCCCAGTGCCACAACCGCCACATCTACAGACAGGCGGAAATCACTATCAACTTTGGGGATTGGTCGCCTGCGTCCGCTTGCATCAGGCTCACCCAATTCCATCTCAAAGCAGTCCATTGCCACCAGCCACCCGCGTTCATCTCCAGCGAACCCTTTAACACCTGAGAGCATAACAAACTGGACCCCTTCTTCCCGCGCGTTTTCTATCTCTTCCCGTCGTGCAGGCATTTCAGTATCCGAGCGTCTGTATACAATGCTCACTTTTTGTGCACCAAGCCTAAGTGCACAACGTGCCGCGTCCATAGCTACGTTGCCGCCTCCAATAACTGCCACCTGCTGCCCCCGCCGTACCGGCGTATCATATTCCGGAAAACGATAGGCTTTCATCAAATTGACGCGGGTGAGATATTCATTTGCCGAATACACCCCACTCAAGTTTTCCCCTGGCACACCAAGCATCGTTGGAAGCCCCGCCCCTGTGCC
The DNA here is from genome assembly GCA_009783135.1 of Dehalococcoidia bacterium. GTDB lineage: Bacteria > Chloroflexota > Dehalococcoidia > Dehalococcoidales > UBA1222 > WRNG01. The sequence goes on along the minus strand of WRHS01000002.1, from coordinate 33,890 downwards.
CAAAAAGACAGCATTATATCCGTTTTGCAAAAGCTCATCCACCGTATCTATCTTGCCCACTACCGAGTTGAGTTCCAGTTTTACTCCCAGCGAGCATACATATTTCACTTCTTCCTGAACAATATCCTTGGGCAAACGAAATTCCGGTATGCCGTACATCAGCACACCGCCGGCTACATGCAAAGCCTCCAGCAAAGTGACCTGATGTCCTGCCTGCGCCAAAGTAGCGGCACAAGTCAGCCCCGCCGGTCCTGAACCCACCACTGCCACACGCTTACCAGTCGTGGCGCTTCTCTCTCCTGTTGTCTGCGGATGCTTACGTGCCCAGTCAGCCACATAGCGTTCCAGTCGTCCGATGGCAACAGGCGCGCCTTTCTTTTCCAGCAAACATTGTGATTCGCACTGAGTTTCCTGCGGACATACCCTTCCGCAGATGCCAGGCAGTGCGTTTTTCTCTTTGATAACAGCCAATGCTCTGGGTAAATCGTTGGCACATAACGCCGTAATAAAAGATGTGATATCTATTCCTACTGGGCAACCGCGCGTACAATTCTTTTTAACACACGATAAACAACGTGAAGCCTCTTCGCGCATCTGCTCCAATGTGTAACCCAAAGCCACCTCATCAAAGTTATGTGCCCGTTCTTCGGCCAGCTGACGTGGCATCTCCACGCGATTCAGGTTCAATGGGTTAGGCATGCGCCAACTCCGGGTCGTGGTAGCCAGAACGCTGGCATTGCCAATGCTGCACCGCTTTTTTCTCTTCCTCTTGGTAGGCTTTCTGACGTGCCATCAACTCGTCCCAATCCACGGCATGACCATCAAAATCCGGACCGTCAACGCATGCAAAGCGCGTCACGCCGTCTACAGACACGCGACAACAACCGCACATGCCAGTGCCATCCACCATAATAGGATTAAGCGAAGCGATAGTCTTTACACCAAAAGGTTGCGTGACAAGACAGCAATACTTCATCATGATAGTAGGTCCAATGGCAATAACGCGATCAACCTGCACGTCTTTCGCTGAAAGCAAATCCCGCAAAGGCTCTGTCACCAGCCCCTTGCGCCCGTATGAACCATCATCCGTGGTAACAATCAACTCATCGCTGTGTGCACCAACCTCACGTTCCCAGAATAACAATTCCTTAGAACGCATCCCTACGATGCTAATAACGTGATTACCAGCCTGTTTAAGTGCCCGTGCGATGGGCATGATGGTAGCAACAGCAAAACCACCGGCAGCACACACAACCGTACCGAATTTCTCAATATGCGTAGGCAAGCCAAGTGGCCCAACAAAATCGTCTATAGCATCACCTTCCTTCAGCAACGCTAATTTGGAGGTAGTCAAGCCCACTTCCATAAACACAACTGTCACGACGCCACGCGCCTCGTCCCAATCAGCCAACGTGAGCGGTATGCGCTCCCCATTTTCTCCATGGCGCAGGATAATAAACTGACCCGCCTGCGCACGCGCCGCAACCTTTGGCGCTTCTATTTCAAACAGATGAATGTTCGGCGTTAGGTCGTTTCGTTTTAGTATTTTGTACAAAGAACTTTACTCTCAGTTTGTAATATCCTCATAAACAGCCGTCAAAAACGATGCTATACTTTAGCATTTGACAAAGCGGCATTTCAAATCTCATTCTATTCCATACCCGCAATTGCATCGGAAAATTCTAAAGCTAAACACAATATGATACAATGCTCTTTCCCTTGCCTAGCAGGCTCCAAGGGTATAAGATAATAGGCACAATTCGTTTTGAGGTGAACAATATGTCCGGAGAAATGGTGCACGTTGGCTTTGGTAATGTTCTTGCAATGAATCGGGTGATTGCAATTGCTTCCCCCAATTCCGCGCCGACAAAGCGCACCATTCAGGAAGTACGCAACAAAGGAATGCTTGTAGACATGACCAACGGTCGCCGCACCAAAGCTGTAATTTTTATCGACAGCGGGCATATCGTTCTGGCTGCTCTTGCCCCCGAAACCATTACAGGCAGATTACAGATTAGCCGTGGTAATGCCGTTTTACGCCCTGAGTTAGACGATGATGTCATCAAATTCTAATGCAGAAAGCCTCATTCTGACACCTGATAATTTAGTACTGGTATTATCGGGTCCATCCGGCGTCGGTAAAGATGTCGCACTCAATGCTATGAAAGCGCGCCCCATACCATCGACTTACGTTGTAACCAACACTACCCGCCCGCAAAGACAATGTGAAATTGATGGAGAGCATTACCATTTTGTGTCACAGGCCGAATTCTCCCGCATGATTGGTGCAAACGAACTCTTAGAATATGCCGAGGTATATGGTAACTATTACGGCGTGCCTAAAACCATGGTGTGCCAAGCGCTGGCTGATGGTAAAGACGTTATTATCAAAGTTGACGTGCAAGGAGCCCTGACTATCAAGAAGCGCATTCCCGATGCAGTGTTGATATTTCTCATGCCGCCGTCATTGGATGAGTTGGCAAATCGCCTGCAAAAGCGCGGCACGGAAAACAACAACGACATGGAATTAAGGCTGAACACAGCGCGCTCGGAAATAGAACTTTTACCGCTGTTTAACTACGCCGTAGTCAGCTACTCCAACCGCATAGAAGACATCGTGGATAATGTAGCGGCAATCATCACCGCCGAGAAGTTGCGTGTTAAGTCGCACAGCTTTAACATTTAACTTTCATAGGTTTGGTGCCGCCAAACGATGCGCCATCAGCAAAATCCTGTCTTTCAAGATATCCTGTTGGGAACCATCAGCTACCACCCGTCCACCATCCATAACAATAGCGCGCGAACACAACTCCTGTACCATTTCCAAATCATGTGACACTATGAGTTTGGTCTGCGGTAAGCTACGCAGCAACTCAATCAGATGCCATTTGCCTCCGGGGTCAAGATTTGCACTGGGCTCATCCAATACCAGCACGGCAGGAGACATTGCCAACACCGTAGCAATTGCAATGCGTCTTTTTTCGCCCAAACTCATATGGTGCGGCGACCGTTTTTCATAGCCTGTCATACCTACGGCTTCCAGTGACTGTTGCACAGCACTGCACACCTCCGCCTCTTTCATGCCAAGATTAAGAGGCCCAAAGGCCACATCATCAAAAACAGTAGGGGAAAATAGCTGATTGTCCGGATTTTGAAACACCATGCCTACCTGTCGGCGTACGGTTTTTAGGTTTTTGTCATGCACTATCTGTCCAAGTACCCTCACCGCTCCTTCATGCGAGTGCAACAAACCGTTAAGGTGAAATAATAACGTAGATTTGCCTGCCCCGTTTGGTCCTATGAGAGCCACTGTCTCGCCTTCCTGTATGCTCAGGCTCACGCCGCATAGGGCAGGTTGACCATCGGGATACGTATAACACAGATTTTCAACAGCAATGACTTCAGGCATTTAGATTCCTTAGTAGTAGAGGCGATAATGCAATCATAAGCGCCACGACCATAATAGTTGCCAAGTAAAACACATCTGCCAGTCGCATACTAAGCTGGTTCAACGAGCGACCGTGCCCATCAAAACCGCGTGAGAGCATAGCACCATAAATTTGCTCACCGCGCTCATAGCTACGCAAGAACAACGCCCCTGCCATATAACCCAGCGTGCGCACATGAAGTCGCACGCCACCACCAAAACTACGGCTATTGCGCGCTAGAGACAACCGTTCCGCCTCATCGCTTATAACAAACAAGTAGCGGTACATAAAACTCATCAACATCACCATGATGGCGGGCATTTTAAGTTTCTCCAACCCTTTGAGCAGATCATTTACGTTCGTGGTAGCTGTAACCAAAATAACCGGAAGCACCGCAAGCCACACTTTGCAAAATATGCCAGCTGTCAAAATAAGACCCTCACGTGTTATGCCAATATGCCAGCCACCAATATTGGCACCACACACCTCCGTTCCCGCGCTACAAAACGGCAGCAATACAGCGACCATAAACACAAACGGAAGCACCGCAAGCGAACGTTTAAGCATATAGAAAAAGGGCACGCGCGAAAGAAACAGCAATGTCAAATTAAAGACCAAGAACAACCCGTATGCCAACCAACCATCGTGTGGGGTAAGCACAATAACGCTCACCAAAGCCAGCATGGCTAAAAACTTTGAACGCGGATCCAGCCTATGAATAAAGCTTTCAGCATCGCGATACTGGTCAAGAAAATGGTATTTCATATGGTTTTATGTGAAACACTAGTCTGTTTTGAGAAGCGATTTTGCACCGCGTGCCCGTAAAACAAGCCATGTCACGCCATATGCCAGTATAAACATAAGCGTGGTACCAACCCAGCCGGCCAATATGGTAGCTAAGGCTTCATTCTCAATGCCGGGAAAAACGTAATCGGCAATGACGGATAACGGAGAGGATCTCTCCATATCCACAAAACCTTTTTCCTCAGCCACATACTCCAAACCATCAGGAGAAGAAGAAGCCAGCGGAGACAGCGTCGCCAAAAGAAGACAGAAACCAAAAGCAAACAGCCACCACTTCTTATTTTTCATATACATTCCTAAGCCTTCTGCAACTCCAACAAATCTGCGCGTGTGCTACGAATCAGTTCCAGCGCCGCCACAGTGATAGCGCCTTCCACCAACCCAATGATGGCATGCACACCAACCATAGCCGGCAACACCACGCTTAGCGGCGGGGTGACGTTCGGGATGGCAATTTCCAAGGCACAAGCCGCTGAGGCCAACATCACCGAAAACCATGCGGCAAGAAAACTTGGCACGACTTTGGAATGCAATCGCCCGCCAAATAGCTTTAACCCCAAACGGTAAAACGCATATCCCCCAAGCCCTCCAACAATACCCATGTTAAAGATATTAGCCCCAAGCGATAGCACGCCACCATCCTGAAAAATAAAGCACTGTGCCATAAGCACCAATGCAAAAATAATTACCATCGCCCACGGTCCCAGCAGGATTGCGCATAGAGCCGCCCCCATAAAATGCCCCGATGTGCCAGCCGTGACCGGGAAATTCAGCATCTGCGCCGCAAAAACAAAAGCCGCCAGCATACCCATCAACGGCACCTGTTTCTCTCCTAACTTTTTACTAACAACCCTTACAGCATTGGCCACACCGCCAACTGAAACCGCAGCCGTGCCGACCATAGTACCAACATTCAAATAACCATCAGGGATATGCACAATTCACCTCTCCAATTTGCCATTATTCGCAATTGCAACGCGTTGCATCTATAAGGCAAAAAAATTAACCGCAGCTTTTGCAGCGTCCGAAAATAGCCATATGCTGCAAATCGGCGCAGAAACCATACTTCTCTTTCAGCGTAGTAGTCAATGGGGTCAGCATCTCTTCGTCAAGATCAATGACGCGGCCACAAACGGAACAAACCAAGTGATGATGGTGCTCATGCCCTGCACTATGGAAACGTACTCTCCCATCACCCATATCGGTTTCGGTAACCAGCCCTATCTCTTTCAATAACTCCAGCGTACGATAAACTGTAGAGATATTTAGACCAGGATAATTTTGGCATATGCTCTCGTAAATTTCCTCAGCGCTTATATGCCCGCGAGCACCATTAATGGCATTCAAAATCATAAGCCGCTGAGGGGTTATACGATAGCCCCTCTGTGAGAGATGCGCCACAATATCCTTGTTCTGAACCATATTGGGGACAATTTTATCAGAGCCAGCCACTTATTGCAAGCGTTTTGCAATTAATAATATTTGCAATAACCTGGCACAAAAATGCGACAGCCGTGGTAAATTTTTTGCAACCATCAGCCTCCATGCCTGACTACCTATAGACATTCACTGCAGGCAGGAGTAAAATGATTGTGTCATTCCAAGGAGAAATCACCGCTATGAAAGTACTTATTTCTGCAGCAAGAAGCTAAAGCATCGGCTCGTACGAGCACGATGCTTTTATTTTAAGAGGAGGTGCACCATGCAGTCCAGTCTAATTGGCAAAATTGAAAAAGCTCATCGATATGCCCAAGAACCCGAGCGCATCACCTTTAGCGAGTTTTCTGTCATTTTTCATGGTGCAAACGATGACCACACCGTCTGCTACTCCGATCACCAGTGGTCTTGTACCTGCCATTTCTTTCATGATCGTGGGCTTTGCGCTCATACCATGGCCTTAGAAAAAGTTCTGGGGAACATGTTGCCGGTTGAAGCCCGCACCAACTTTGATGTCGCTGAAGCCACGCCTTAACGCCAAACGTCAATAGTTTGGCTTACGCGCCCACTTCAATGCTTCGCCTACAATAAACAGCGACCCTGTAGCGCAAATGAGGGCGTTTTTGCCTCCAATTTTTACAGCCTCATCCAAGGCAGCGGGCACGCTCGGCGCTGTCATAACGGTCGCGTTGGTATTTGCGAAAATTCCTGCCAGCTTGTCTGTTGCCAGAGCACGCAAATGTCGTGATTGCGTAGCAATGACCACGTCGAAAAGATCCGCCAACTCTTGCGCAACAGCAACATAGTCTTTATCTGAAGACATTCCTATGACCAACACCCTCTTGTCACACGGCCTGTCTCGCAAAAAATCTACCACTGCGGCTTTTAGTTCATGTGCTGACTGCAGGTTATGAGCTCCATCCGCCACAATCAGCGGACGGCGGCAAAGCAACTGGAAGCGCCCTGGCCAACGCACTTTTCGTAGCCCTTCTGCAATGCTATGTTCTGTAATGTGAAAGCCGCGTTCAGCTAAAATTTCCAACACCCCTACAGCAACAGTAACATTTTCGCGCTGAAATCGTCCATAAAGCGGCAATTCCACCGAGTAGTTACCTAGCCGTCCTTTTATCTCAAGAAACTGTGCACTTTTGCACTCACGCAGAACAACACAAACAATATCCACTCCGGCACGTACAAGCACCGCTTTGTGACGCTTACAAAACCTCTCAATAACTACCGCAGCTTCTGTCTCCTGCCTTGCGCTCACAAGCGGCACACCCCTTTTAATGATGCCAGCCTTCTCCACGGCAATTTTAGCCAGCGTATCACCAAGCACCTCCGTGTGATCCAGCCCAAGCGTAGTGATAGCACACACCTCCGGCCAAACTACATTGGTTGCATCCAACCGTCCCCCTAAGCCAACCTCCACTACTTGAAAGTTCACCTTTTGCTGAGAAAAATACAAAAAGCCCAGCGCCGTAAGCACCTCAAAAGTAGTCAGGCACCCGTATGTTGCACGGGTATTGATTAACTCCACCTCAGGCCTAAGCCGCTCAACACAACTAACAAGTGCCGCCTGCGAAATAAGCCTACCATCCACACGGATGCGCTCTCTTATATCAATGAGGTGCGGGGATGTGTACAATCCTGTATGGTAGCCTGAGGCGGTAAGCACTGAGGCTATCATTGCCGCGGTACTGCCCTTGCCTTTAGTTCCGGCAACATGTACGCAGGGAGCAGCAAGATGCGGGTTCCCAAAGCACGCAAGAAGTTCTTCCATACGCCGCAAGTCGTAGTTTTCCGACGAACGCACCTGTCGCGAAGTCTCATAATCTACGAAACTGTAGAGATAATTTAAAGCATCCTGATACTTATCCATATGTAAGCCATTGCAGCACATAAAAGCACAACCTGCCCCTCTTTTGCATATTCAGAGTAGTATTATATGCCATTTCAAGCAGCCAGCTGAAGCACAAAACCGCATACCTCCTTTGGCTGCGTAGATGCAATACTAGCCTCAGCTTTTTTCTGCTTGGCAGTTTCTTTGACGTTTTCCGCCACTTTCACTATATGTTATAATGACGCAAATAGTTCGGATATGAAAATCGCGCCCCGCCCGACTTGGGCCGGACGCCTTTCGTTAAGCAAAATAATTATCTATTACAATTCGTAGCAGTGAAGGTGAATAGACAATGACACAAGAAGAAGCCAACGAAATACTTAACAACCCCAAGGAAGTTGCCGAATATTCCGCATCTGACATTCAGGTAATGGAAGGGTTGGAAGCAGTTCGCAAACGCCCTGGTATGTATATCGGCTCAACTGATCAGCGTGGTCTTCACCACTTGGTATATGAAATCGCTTACAACTCAGTTGATGAAGCTATGTCCGGCATCTGCACGCATATATCCATCGTCATATCTCCGGACGGCGTTGTGACTATCGAGGATAATGGTCGCGGTATCCCCGTTGATATCCATCCGACTACTAAGGTTTCTGCATTACAAACCGTGATGACCGTACTGCACGCCGGCGGAAAGTTCGGTGGTAAGGCATATCAGGTTTCCGGCGGTTTGCATGGCGTAGGTGCATCCGTAGTAAACGCCCTCTCCGAATGGATGACTGTCAGCGTCAAACGCGATGGCAACTTATACAAACAGGAGTACAAACGCGGTGTTCCTACCGGCCCTGTCGCTGTTGTGGGTGATTCCGAAAACACCGGAACCATCTCAAGCTTCTTGGCCGACAAGGAAATTTTCTCTGATTCAGAATATGATTTTGATACCCTATCAGACCGTATACGCGAAATGGCCTATCTGAACCGCGGATTGGAAATTTCATTGGTAGACCAGCGCCACGATAAAGAGCAAACTTTTTATTTTGAGGGCGGCATCTCCGGCTTCGTGCGTCGTCTTAATCGCAACAAGGCAGTAATACATTCCAATCCCATCTACATGAACAAACAAGTCGGCTCAGTCGCTGTAGAGGTTGCCATACAATACTGCAGCAACTATACCGATAATTCCATCAGCTTTGCCAACTGCGTAAACACCATGGACGGCGGTACCCATATGACAGGCTTCCGTTCCGCACTTACCCGCGTGCTGAATGACTATGCCCACAAAGCCAAGATACTAAAAGATGATGACCCCAATCTCGTCGGTGATGATGCCAGAGAGGGGCTGACAGCCGTCATCAGCGTCAAATTGCAGGACCCGCAATTTGAGGGGCAGACCAAAGGCAAACTGGGGAATATTGAAATCAAAAGCATCGTCGAAAGTGTTGTCGGAGACGAGCTGGCACTTTATCTGGAAGAACATCCCGATGATGCCAAGAAAATACTCGACAAATGCATAACCGCATCCAAGGCGCGTGAAGCCGCACGTAAAGCACGTGATCTGGTTATTCGAAAAGGCTCTCTTGATACCGGCACACTGCCCGGTAAGCTTGCTGACTGTTCGGAGAAAGATCCTACCCTTTGCGAACTGTATCTGGTAGAGGGCGACTCCGCCGGCGGCTCAGCCAAGCAGGGACGCAACCGTCGCTTCCAGGCCATATTGCCACTTCGCGGCAAAATTCTCAACGTGGAAAAAGCATCTCCTGACAAAATGCTGGCTCACGAAGAAATACGCGCCCTTATCACCGCGCTTGGTACCAGTATTGATGCAGAGCTTGATTTGGGCAAGCTACGGTACCACCGTGTAGTTCTGATGACCGATGCAGACGTGGATGGGGCACATATTCGTACTCTGCTTTTGACATTTTTCTTCCGCCATATGGCCGAAATCATTAACCAAGGACATCTATTTATTGCCCAGCCACCGCTCTACCGCATTCATGCGGGCAAGGAGGAGCACTGGCTCTATTCCGATCAGGAAAAAGACGATATGCTGGTCAGCATGAAAAAGGGCAACAGAAAGACTGATGTCCAGCGCTATAAGGGCTTGGGCGAAATGAGTGCCGAACAACTGTGGGAAACAACCATGAACCCGTTGTCACGCACACTTTTACAGGTAACGGTGGAAGATGCCGCCAAAGCTGATAGCATATTCAGTATGCTTATGGGCGATGAGGTGCTGCCACGCAAAAACTTTATCCAAGCGCATGCCACATCAGTGAAGAACCTTGATATCTAACTTGTCCACTGATTAAACAGCCTGATTAATAATGCTTTTGGTAAGACACAGCACTTTAATCTTCGTACAGGTAAAGTCTGCGTTCTTTGATGTAATCCCCAACTTCCTGTGGCAGCAGATTTTCCAGCGGCAATCCTGTTCGCATGCGTTCTCTGATAGCTGAGGATGAAATATCTATTTCCGGTTTGTCCATTATTACTACTCTTTTTGAAAGACCTGCCACCAACCTCTCCATGGTCATAGTGTCCGGCATACCATATCCTATGCGCGGCACTGCAATTAGGCGGCACATTTGTATAAGAGCCTCCGGTTCATGCCAGTGTGACAGACCAAGCAAACTATCCCAACCAAGAACAAAATATAACTCATCACATGGCATAATCTGCTCTTTCATCTGGCGGATGGTATCAATGGTATAACTTGGACCAAAACGCTCTGTTTCAGCAGTTGAGAGGCTGTAGCGCTTATCACCGCAGATTGCCAGCCTCACCATTTCCAAACGATCTGATATCGGTGCAAGACGGCGCTCGGCCTTCAACCAAGGTTGACCTGCGGGAACAAAAATCACGTGCGCATCAAATTTGCTGGCGACCGCATCAGCTACCATCAAATGTCCGTTGTGGATTGGATCAAAGGTACCACCAATCACAGCAATATTCACGGCTTTACCATGTCCATTCAAAAACGCCAATACGAATTTTATCTCCGGCTTTGATGCCAGCACGTTCTATCACATGACGCAGGCGGGGACTACTGATACGCCTGCCTATCTGTCGGCGTACTTCGGGGTTACGAATATCACTACCGGCAACCATACGCTCAAGACCTGGTGAATGGATAATGAAATAACCATCAGCCTCCTCGGCACTGAGCCCAAGTGTCATACCGCGCGGATACAACTCAACCATTTCCTCTTTTGGTAACTCGGGTAGCGGATGCTGCCGCAACAATTCCAGCACCTCTTCCATTAATTCCTTAATACCATCACCAGTTGCTGCAGAAATAAAGTGTATCCTAATACCTGCATTTTTGAACACCTTACGCAGTTCTGCCTTACGCGCGTGGACATCTGGTATATCTGTTTTGTTGATAGCCACTATTTGAGGTTTACGCGATAGTGATGCATCAAATAGTGATATTTCATTATTGACAGCAATCATATCGTCTACCGGAGATGGAGAGGCTCCATCCAGTAAGTGTACCAGCACACGGGTACGCACTGCGTGCCGTAAAAAGTCATGTCCAAGACCCTTTCCCAAGTGTGCGCCCTCAATCAAGCCCGGAATTTCACAGATAACAAAGCGTTGTTTGGTTGTTTGCACCACACCAAGCATAGGCTCAAGCGTAGTAAAGGCGTAATTAGCAATTTTGGGATTAGCAGCTGTCGCCGCATTCAAGAGAGATGATTTACCAACGTTAGGATAACCAATAATTCCTACGTCCGCCAGCAGGCATAACTCCAATACAATATCCTTTTTCTCTCCTACAGCACCCTTTTCAGCCAGACGCGGTGCCTGATTGGCAGCAGATGCAAAATGTGAGTTTCCCAACCCACCTTTTCCTCCATTTGCAATAACCGCACACTGCTGGTCAGCAGTTAAATCAGACAATATCACTAGATTTCCATCGTCATCATATGTCTGCACCATTGTTCCAACAGGAACTGCTAATAACAAATCATCCCCGTTTCTGCCATGTTTTTTCTGGCGCTGCCCACATCCAGCATTCTCTGCTTTATACAATTTTCCATTGTGGAAAAAAGCCAAGGTATTTAAACTAGCGTCTGCTTTAGCTAAAACATCTCCTCCTTTACCTCCATCACCACCATCAGGACCACCATAAGGCACAAATTTTTCATGCCTAAATGTAACAGCTCCATCACCGCCGTCGCCAGCTTTTATTTTTATTTCCACTCTATCTAGCATAGTTATCAAACATCCTTGCTGTAATAGTATTATCTAATTACATATTTGAACTTAGGTTATGTAGTAAATAACAGCAACTGTAATAATAGCACAATGATATTTACGATGGCTGTATAGGCGTTGTAAGTTACACAAAACGGATCAAAAAGTGACGTATTAGGCGTGGAGAAAAAATAAGTTGTGCAAAAAGAAGAGCCAGTTATCAAAAACACAAGATAGTTATGCAAAACCTGTAAAATACAATATCAAAGAAATCTTTACATCCTTTGGATATTTGCGCTATCCTTGCCTTAATTAGACAGGAGAAAAGACGTGTTTCAAGCACCATATGGCACACATGACATACTGCCGGAAGACCAACCATACTGGAATTTTCTGAGAGAAAGAGCTGATGAAATAGTTCGGCTTTATGGATATGAGCGTATTGATACCCCGCTTTTCGAGGATGCGGGACTGTTTGTACGTACTGTGGGTGTAGATACCGATATTGTAGAAAAAGAAATGTACACTTTCACAGATCGTAGCGGAGGGCAGATGACACTGCGTCCTGAGGGAACTGCCTCTGTGTGCCGTGCCTATATTGAACATGGCATGGCATCTTGTCCGCAGCCTGTCAAACTATTTTACCAAGCACCAATCTTTCGTTATGAACGGCCGCAGGCGGGGCGCTACCGCCAGCATCACCAATTTGGTTTTGAGGCCATCGGCGATGGCGATGCTATGTCGGATGCTGAGTTGATTGATATGGCTTGGCGCTTTTTCGCCTCACTTGGATTAAAGAATCTTACTTTGCAGATTAACAGCATAGGATGTCCCGACTGCCGCCCTGCCTACTTGTCTAGATTGAGGGAGTATTATGCTGGACATAAAGAGGGATTGTGCGGCGATTGTAAGGTGAGGTCAGAAAAGAATATTCTGCGTCTACTGGATTGCAAAAAGCCTACCTGTCAACCCTTGACAGCAGGAGCGCCGCGTAGCGTAGATTATTTATGCCAAGAATGCTCTGAGCATTTTGAGCAATTGAAAGCTCACCTTTCAACGCTTCAGTTACCGTTTGAGATAAACTCCGGCATGGTACGTGGTTTGGATTATTACACCAAGACTGTTTTTGAGATACAGCCTCAGGAAGAACGCGGACAAAGCACTATCGCTGGTGGCGGACGCTACGATGGACTTATGGAAGAGTTGGGTGCTAAGCCTACTGCTGCAGTCGGATTTGCCACTGGCATTGAGCGTATAATCCTCAATCTTAAAAAGCAGGGCATTGTTATCCCAGAGCCTGTGAAACCAATGGTTTTTGTGGCATGGCTTGGTGAAGTGGCGCGCCGCAAGGCTGTTGAAGTTGCTGGCGAACTACGCCTGGATGGTATCGCTACAGTGGTGACATATACACCTCGCAGCCTAAAGGCTCAACTAAGGCAGGCGGATGGTGCTGGCTGCCGGTATGTTGTCATAATTGGCGAAGAAGAGGTCGCGCAAGGTGTTGTAACTCTGCGCGACCTTAGTAATGCACAACAAGAACAGGTGCCACATGGGAAATTGGCTAAGAAGTTACAGCAAGGAAACTGATGCGCTTTTGCCAAATCAATTTATCAGTTGCGAAGGCTTCAGCATAGAATAATACCACTATGCCCCTTAAGGAAAAGATTCTTTTGAGGTTATTTTGAATGGCCATACCTGACGTAATGATATATACAGATGGTGCTTGTTTGGGCAATCCCGGCCCTGGGGGCTACGGAGCCATAATTGAAATAAGTGGCACTCGTATTGAAAAATGCGGAGGTTTTCGTCTTACCACTAATAACCGCATGGAGATAATGGCTGCCATAGCCGGGCTGGAACTTTTGAGAGAGCGTTGCAGGGTTTTTATTTTCAGTGATTCGCAATATCTGGTGCGCGCTATGACAGAAGGCTGGGTATATAAGTGGCAGGCAAACGGCTGGATGCGTAATAAAAAAGAACAAGCACTAAATCCTGATCTGTGGGAACGATTGCTGAAATTAAGTCAAAAACATGAGGTGGAGTTTCGCTGGGTGAGAGGCCATAATAACCACGTTGAGAACGAGCGTTGCGATCGCTTGGCTAATGAGGCAGCACAACGTTCTGATATGCCTGCGGATACTGTCTATGAATCGCAAATTTTGAGACGCTAGCATGGTAATGTTGCGCCGATAAAAGAAGACTGCCCGTTGAGAAAGTCGAAAATAGACATGGACTGCTTGCCTTCAATTTGGACCCTGCGCAATTCCAGCATGCCGTGACCAGTGCTTATGACACAACTCTTTCCCAATGGTATTACAGCGCCTGGCGCGGCAGCGCATTCAGTTTCGCAAGGAAAGGCTTCCAAAATCTTTATTATCCTGCCGTTGAAGCGTGTAAAAGCGCCGGGCCATGGCTGACAGGCGCGTACTTGGCGCCAAATATCGACAGCTGGAAAAGCCCAGTTTATTTCCCCGGATTCTTTTGTCATTGGCTTGAAATAGGTGGCTTGAGAGTTGTTCTGCGGGTTTGGGACTATTGTGCCTTTGCTCAAGCGCGGAATCATATCAATAAGCATTTGTGCGGACATAAGAGATAGTTTTTCAGAAAGCGTGTCGGAGGTGTCATCGTCGCGAATCAGCACTTGTGTTTGTGCGAGAACCGGACCGGTATCAAGCCCTTCGTCCATCTGCATTAGACTCACCCCACCCCACTTGTCGCCGCAGAGTATGGAGGAGGCTATGGGGTTGGTACCGCGATGGCGTGGGAGCAGTGACGGGTGTATATTGATACAGCCATAGCGTGGTAACTGCAGCACTTCCTTGGGCAAGATTTGTCCAAAAGCTGCGACTATAATCAGATCTGGCGCAATCGCCGACAACTCGGCTTGAGTCCCTGCGTTTTTGAGGCTGACCGGCTGCAAAACTTTCAGACCAAGTTCCAAGGAGACGCTTTTCACAGCTGAAAAACATATTTTCTGCCCTCTGCCTGCCAGCTTGTCTTGTTTGGTGTAGACTGCTGTCAACTCATAGTTATTTAATACCAGTTGGCGCAAAACAGGCACGGCAAAAGCCGGTGTTCCCATGAAGACTATACGCATGTATTTCTCCCTTTGACGCCATTCTAACACGAATAAAATACTCTCACAAGACAAGCTGAACATAACCGTAGCATCATGTAAAATTAGTATCGGTAGCGGTTGCTTTATGTCGGCTTAGGCGAAAAGCGGCCGAAAAGAGCCGAAAAGACTAGCATGAGGGAGTTTGGTGGGCCTAATTGGCCCTCAAATTTCCGCCAAACTTGCGACAGAACTCTTGCTGGAAATATGCGGCGCTGGTACCATTATCAAGCTTTTTATTCCACTGGCTCGGGTTCAGTGGTTTGCCGCGGCAGCAGGTTTCAGCGCATATTTGAGTAATGCCGCATGTTTGTTTGGCGAGCGTAGTAGCAGAGGAAGTCCTAAACGTATGAATTCAGCTAAAGAAATTTGGGAAGCCGCTCTTGGCGAGCTTCAGTTGCAGGTTAATAAATCCAACTATAAAACATTCTTCAAAGGGACTGAGGGATTGGCATACGATGGTGATAGATTCCTAATAGGAGTTTCTAACACGTTCGTTTCCGAATATTTGGAGAAAAACCAGCGTTCCCTCATTGAAAAGACTCTCCTTGGCTTGATGCATCGTGGAGTGAATGTGCGCTTTCAGATAAAGTGGGCGCAGGAAACTGCCCCTGATTGCAAAAGTGAAGTGCGCCGTAATAACTCAGCACTCTATGGATTTAACCCTAAGTACACCTTTGATAACTTCATAATTGGAACCGGCAACCGTATGGCACATGCTGCTGCTTTAAGTGCAGCTGAGCGTCCGTCCGAGCAGAGTTATAATCCTCTCTTTATCTATTCCGCGCCTGGCTTGGGTAAGACACATCTTGTTCAATCTATTGGACATAAAGCATTGGAAAATAATCTGTGTCCAGTGTATGTTTCCGGCGAGCAATTTACCAACGAGTTTGTGGCGGCCTTGCGCGAGCGGCGTACTGAGGAATTCCGCGCCAAGTATCGCTCTGCGGATATACTGATTGTGGATGATATCCATTTCATAGGCGGCAAGGAAGCAACTGAGGAAAGTTTTTTCCATACTTTCAACGATTTGCATAATGCCGGAAGGCAGATTGTTATTACCAGCGATCGTCCGCCCAAGAGCATGCCCTTATTACAGGAACGCTTGCGCAGTCGCTTTGAGTGGGGCTTAGCTGTGGATATTCAGCCTCCTGACTTTGAATCGCGGCTGGCAATATTGCAGTCCAAGGCGCAACAGGCACAGGCTGATGTGTCGCCCGATGTGCTGGATATGGTAGCGCAGGAACTAAGAAAGAGTATTCGTGAACTTGAAGGCAGCCTCAATCGCATAATTGCATATGCACGGTTGTTGCACACTCATGTTACGCCGGAATTGGCGGCAAGGGCGCTGAAAGATTTGGCCGGCACACGTGCCTTGCCGGAAGTTCCCAGTAGTTCTCAGGGAATTATTGGCTTGGTTGCAGAAACATTCGACCTGACAGCTGACGATTTGTTGGGCCGCGGGCGCTGTAAGGAAGTTGCACAGGCGCGGCAGGTGGCTATGTATGTGATGCGCCAGCAAAGCAACTGCTCCTTTTCCGATATTGGAATGGCTTTTGGCGGACGCAATGCTTCGACGGTTAGCCATGCCTGTGAAAAAGTTTCCCAAGATGTAGAGAACTCATATATGCTGCGCCGCAAGGTGGATGACGTCTGCAAAAAGCTGTCCTCTGAATCCTAGCTTTCTGTTTTTGTGCGGCGTCCCCATTGCACAACACATTTCCAAAATCATACCTACTGTAGCCGTGTACGGCTTTCATTGCTAACGTTTTCCGCTTGATTTATACTTATGTATTGTTAATAGTTACTCACATTGAAATGGGGCGTCACAATGACGGCTGAAGAACTGCTGGAAAGAGCAGCAAAATACCTTCCTTCTGAGAAACTGACACTTGTATCAGCGGCTTTTGACTATGCTGCTGCTGCTCATGCCGGTCAGTTGCGCATGTCGGGCGAGCCGTACTTGGAACATCCGTTCCAAGTGGCGTTGACGCTGGCAGATCAGCAAATGGATGCCACCACGTTAGCTGCCGCTCTGCTGCATGATGTTACCGAGGACTGTGGTATTACTCTTAAACAGATAGAGGAAGAATTCGGTCCGGATGTTGCGAGGCTGGTAGACGGCGTCACAAAACTATCAAAGCTGGCGCTTCCCATACTGGATGAGTTGCAACACCGCCCCTCAGTGCGTGAACAGCAAGCGGAAAACCTGCGCAAAATGCTGGTTGCAATGGCCGAGGATTTGCGTGTTGTATTTATTAAACTGGCAGATCGTTTGCATAACATGCGCACGCTAGCTGTTATGCCGCCCGATCGACAGCAGGCAATTGCCCGTGAAACATTGGAAATATACGCCCCGCTGGCACATCGATTAGGTATTTGGGATATCAAATGGCAACTGGAGGATTTGGCCTTTCATTATCTTGAGCCGCGCAAATATAGCCAGGTTGCTAAACTTGTAGCCAGTCGCCGTGTTGAGCGCGAAGACATTGTGGTAGATGTAATACAGATATTACGCAACGAGGTCTCGCGATTGGCCGTAAACGCTGACATAAAAGGTCGTCCTAAACATCTTTACAGCATTGCCCAGAAAATTGAGCGCTATGCGGCACAAGGGCGTCAGTTTAATGAGATTTACGATCTTTTAGCAGTTCGTGTGTTAGTAGACACTATTTCTGAATGCTATCACACAATGGGTGTCGTGCATAACATGTGGCACCCGATTCCCGGCGCCTTTGATGACTATATCGCCAATCCAAAACCTAATGGTTACCAATCATTGCATACGGCAGTATTGTTCAAAGGGACTACTCCGCTTGAAATACAAATACGCACTCGTGATATGCACCATGTGGCTGAGTTCGGCGTGGCGGCCCA
Source organism: Dehalococcoidia bacterium (assembly GCA_009783135.1). Taxonomy (GTDB): domain Bacteria; phylum Chloroflexota; class Dehalococcoidia; order Dehalococcoidales; family UBA1222; genus WRNG01. Next base: position 16,186 of record WRHS01000002.1, on the reverse strand, counting down.
TTGGCGTTATAAGGAGGACGGTAGGGATATTGCAGCCGAGGAGCGTATCGGTTGGCTGCGACAGCTGGTTGACTGGCATCGGGAGATGGCCGGGGCCGAGGAGTTCTTGGAATCGGTCAAGACAGATATTTTTAACGATCAGGTGTTTATTTTTACTCCTAAAGGTGAGATCAAAGATCTTCCCAAGGGCTCCACGCCGGTGGATTTTGCCTATCGCATACATACCGATTTGGGTAACCGCTGTGCCGGTGCTAAGGTCAATGGACGCATGGTGCCGCTGGATTACCGCCTCTCCAATGGCAATGTAGTGGAAATAGTTGTTTCTAAAAAGGATAAGGGCCCTAGCCGTGACTGGATGAGTCCCAATTTGGGTTATGTCAAAAGCTCGCATGCCCGCGAAAAAATCCGCCAGTGGTTTAAGAAACAGGCTCGCAATGAGAACATTGATCTAGGGCGTGAAATGCTGGATAAGGAATTGAAACACCTTGGTCTTGATACAAGCGACCGCGACAAAATTGCCCGCCTTTTCAAGTATGATAATGTTGATGACCTATTCGCTGCTATTGGATGCGGTGACATAAACACACAGACCATTGCTGTTAAGCTGGCGGCGCAGGAGCAACCCAAACCGGTGGTAGTGGAAACATCGATTACACGTTCTTCAACCGGTGGGATTCAGGTACTTGGTACAGGTGACTTGCTGACCAATCTGGCTAAGTGTTGCAGTCCGGTGTTGGGTGATTTGATTGTTGGTTATGTCACACGTAATCGTGGCATAACTATCCATCGACAGGATTGCTATAACGTAGCGCGCGAGGATGAGAAAGAACGCTTTGTTAGCGTGGAATGGGGACAGACGGTTACGCGCTATCCGGCAAAGATACAAATAGAGGCATGGGATCGCGTGGGACTGGTGCGCGATATTTCAACGTTGCTTGCAGAGGAAAAGGTTAATATTTCCAATATGAGCGTCAACGAGCATAAAAACCATACGACTTTGCTTTTCTTTGACGTGGAAACCAGTGGATTGCCTCAGCTTTCGCTCATTATGAGTCGCATTGAGACAGTATTGGGCGTTACCAGCGTGGTGCGTGTGTGATAAGGCTCAAAGCCAAAAACTGAAACTAGACATTCCTTTGAGGAGCGCCTTTCATGCGACGTTCCAGTTGAGAGCGCACCATAAGCATGTAGTGCCCGCACCCGTGGCATTTAAGTCCGATATCGGCCCCCAGCCGTGTTACCTGCCACTCAAAACTGCCGCAAGGATGCGCCTTTTTGAGACGCACGATATCGTCTATGTGGAAATCAACTATCACTCAATGCCCCTTTATTACTAAGCCGGGCGATAAAGGTTAATTTCTTGGCGTAAAGCCTCGGCCGTTTTGGCAGCAGCACAGGCAAAATCTGCCCCGCGCGAAGCATATAAAATCTGACGCGATGAGTTGATGACGATGCCACTGCCGGATGCGCTCAGACCGGTCTTCAGCGTCAGTTTTATGCTGCCCCCCTGTGCTCCAACCCCTGGGACGAGAAATGGAAGTTCGGGATGAGCTTTGCGCAACGCCAGCATATCTTCAGGGTATGTTGCGCCTACCACAAGCCCGATATTTTTGTGCGTATTCCACTGCTCGGCTTTGTGTGCTACTGCCTGATATAGCGGTATATCTGCGTTGTTCATCCTTACCGGCAAGCTTTGGAAATCGGATGCACCTTGATTGGACGTGCGGCACAATATGAAGATGCCCTTTTCGGGGTAGTTATTTACGAAAGGTTCCACGGAATCAAATCCAAGATAAGGGCTGACAGTCACAGCTCCGGCTTTCAAGTCATCAAAGATGGCTTTGGCGTAAGCCCTTGAGGTATTCCCAATGTCGCCGCGTTTAGCATCGGCGATTACAGGGATGCCTTTTGGAATGTAGTTTATTGTCTGTTTGAGAACGTTCCAGCCCTGTTGTCCCTCAGCCTCATAAAAAGCCATGTTGGGTTTAAAAGCGCACGCAATGTCGGCAGTGGCATCAATGATAGCCTTGTTGAAAGCCAATATATCGGCTCCGTGCGGCAAAAGAGCCGGATCGGGGTCCAACCCGACACAAAGGAGACTATTCTTCTGTTTGATGGAGGCATCAAGTTGTGCGAAAAATTCCATATCAGTTCCCAAGAATCATTTTCAGAACAAGAGTAACAGCCGAGCAAGCTGACGTCAAGATGGCGTCGGCGCAGTTCCACAACATAACGTGATGCGGTTCTTTGTATAATAATTTAGGCTAATCAAAGTGGTATAATCCGAGTGTTAAGGTGTAAAAATGGATATTCCTCAGGACTTAAGACAATTTGATAGCCTGGTTCAAGTCATAGCTTCTTTGCGCGGTCCGCAGGGTTGTCCTTGGGATCGTGAGCAAACCCATGAGTCGTTACGCGAACATCTGCTGGAGGAAAGCTACGAAGTATTGGAGGCACTGGACGAGGCTGACCACGCCAAGCTGTGCTCAGAGTTGGGAGACTTGCTGTTGCAGATAGTTTTGCACGCACAGGTGGGCGATGAGGCAGGCGAGTTTAATATGGGTGATGTGATAGAGTCCATCAATCGCAAGTTGATTTATCGCCATCCGCATGTTTTCGGTTCAGGTAGTGCCAAAAATACCGAAGATGTACTGGTACGCTGGGAAGAGTTGAAAAAGAAAGAGCGCAATGAAGAGGCTGGGATGCTGGATGGCGTGCCCAGAGCATTGCCGGCATTGGCTTACAGCCAGTCTGTACAGGAGCGCGTGGCAAGAGTGGGCTTTGATTGGCCCGAAGATGATGGCGTGCTTGATAAATTATCTGAGGAGATTGTGGAGGCTAAGGAGGCCTCAACCCCGCACGAAAGAACGGCAGAATTTGGTGATGTGTTGTTTACGCTGGCTAATTATGCCCGTCGCCAGAATATTGATCTGGAGTCAGCCTTGCGTGAATCCAACCAGAAGTTCTATCGGCGCTTTTCGTATATGGAAAAACTGTGCCGCGAAAACAAACTGGATTTGACCAAGATGGCACTTGATGAACAAAATAAGCTGTGGAATAAAGCCAAATCGGTAGTTGGTTGATGGTCGGGGCGAGTGGATTTGAACCACCGGCCTCAGCGTCCCGAACGCTGCGCGCTAAACCAAACTGCGCTACGCCCCGCAGAGTGATATTATAAGGGGTTTCAACTTGCTGGGCAAATAGAGAGGGAGACCTTGTGAAATATTGTGTTTTGATTATGGATGGCGTGGCTGGGTGGCCGCTCAAAGACCGTGGAGATAAAACTTCACTTGAGTTGGCGCGTACGCCTAATCTGGATGCACTTACTCGCGAGGGTATACTTGGTATGACCAGCAACGTGCCAAAGGGAATGGAACCCTCAAGCGCTGTGGCGGGAATGTCTTTGCTGGGATATGACCCTGAAATGTATTACAGGGGAAGGGCTGCAATTGAAGCTGTCAGTATGGGCGTCCCTATTGAGCGTGGAGAAGCAGTGTTTCGCTGCAATTTGGTATCTCTCAAGAATGGTCGCATGTGGAGTTATTCCGCTGGAAACATTGAAAGCGAAGAGTCGCATCAATTGATAGCTGCCCTTAATGAGCATTTGGGTAACTGTGACGTGCAATTCTATCCTGGTGTGAACTATCGCCATTTACTTAAGATAAAAAGACATACTGATACTACTCATGCCGTTTGTACTCCACCGCATGACATCTCCGGGAAAGCTGTGGCGCAGTACATGCCAGAAGGTCGCGGAAGTAGGCTGCTATGTCAGCTTATGCAGGATTCACAGGCGGTGCTTAAGCAGCAGACAGTGAATTATCAGCGTGTGGCACGTGGGCAGATGCCGGCGACTTCCATATGGCTGTTCTGGGGTAGCGGGCCAATACCAAAGACACCAAGCTTTAAAGAAACGTATAAACAAAATGCGGCGTTGACCTCAGGCGTGGATTTGTTGCGGGGTTTGGGGATGATGATGGGTATGGATATACTGGATATTGCCGGCGTGACGGATAATATGACCAACAACTTTGCAGGACAGGCTGAAGGAGCATTAGCGGCATTGGATAGTCATGACCTCGTGGTTATACATGTTGAGGCACCCGATGAGGCAGGTCATGCCGGCAACGCCGCTGAGAAAATAGCAGCCATTGAAAAGATTGATTCCGAAATACTTTTACGTCTGCGCCATTATCAAGGTGAGTTGCGCTTGCTGGTAATGCCGGATCATCCCACTCCGGTGGAAATAGCGACTCATGTGGCTGAGCCTGTACCTTTCCTTATGTGGGGGTCTGGTTTTGAAGCAGGTCAAGCGCTGCGCTTTACTGAGAGTGAAGCTATGAAGACGAGGGTGTTGGTCCACAAGGGACATGAGGTTATGAGCCGTTTTATTGGAGGTTATTGACATGCCGCGTCGTGAAGATGAATACTATCGCGAAAGCCGCGAGGCGCGTGGAGCGGCACTCTGCCCGCGCTGTGGCAGCCCGAACCTGTCGTACAATAAGATGTATAAGACTTGGCGTTGCAATCGTTGTGAACAGAGTTTTCCTACTCCGAGTTATGGGGCACATGGCAAGCCGTCATGGTGGGATAGATTGCGAGGTCGCGGTTAGCATATAGTTTGTGTCATGCAAAAAGTAATGTGATTTTTGTATAATATACCGAGTAAAAAATACGAAACATCAATAGTTGGTTCCATAAATCAAATTTGGGAATAGTCCGTGAAAGTTTCAGAAAGATGTCTATCGTAGTTCAAAAATATGGCGGCACATCCGTAGGTGACGCTAACAGAATACGTAATGTGGCGCGTCGCGTAATTACAGCCAAACAGTCCGGAAGCGATGTAGTGGTGGTAGTTTCTGCTATGGGAGACACGACGGATGACCTCATTAAATTAGCCCGCCAAATATCCGATAAACCCAGTGCACGCGAGATGGATGTGCTGCTTTCTACAGGCGAGATGGTGTCCAGCACACTGCTGGCTATGGCGCTTGAAAATATGGGGCATAAAGCCATCAGCCTTTCCGGAGCGCAGGCCGGTATACGGACGGATGCTACTTTTGGCCATGCGCTCATTCTCAGCATTGACCCCGGCCGTGTTGTACAGGAAATCAAAAATGGGAATATCGTCATAGTTGCGGGTTTTCAGGGTGTGACCAAGGATGACGATACCACGACGCTGGGACGAGGAGGTTCTGATACCACCGCGGTGGCATTGGCAGCAAGTTTGGGTGCCTCCGTGTGTGAGCGTTATACGGATGTGGAGGGCATTTTTACAGCCGATCCGCGTGTTGTTCCCAGGGCATCAAAACTGAAAGAAATTAGCTATGATGAAATGCTTGAACTGGCCACTTACGGCAGCAAAGTTATGCATCCGCGTGCCGTGGAGATGGGTCAGATATATAACGTTCCAATACTGGTGGCCTCCAGCTTCAATGATTATCCAGGGACACTTATTCACGGAGGGCTTATGGAAATACGAAACAAGGTTACGGCTATTACTCAGGATATGGATGTGGCTAAAATTACCGTTGTTGGTGTGCCGGACACGCCTGGAATAGCCGCCTCAATTTTTGAGCCGTTGGCTAAGGCGGGGATTAGTGTGGATACCATCGTGCAGAATGCAAGTATCCAGAACATAACTGACCTTAGCTTTACTGTTACCAAGGGCGATGCCGATAAGGCATTGCGTATTGTTGGTCCCATTGCTGAAAATGTTGGTGCCCGTGAATGCGTGGCGGATACTAAACTGGCCAAGGTGAGTATTATCGGAAGCGGGATGCAGAATACGCCGGGATATGCGTCTACTATGTTCAGTACGCTGTTTGCCTCCGGCATCAACATTCAGCTAATTACCACGTCGGAAATACGTATTACAGTTATTATTGCCGACGATAAAGCCAATGAAGCGAGCGTGGCGCTGCACAAAGCTTTCGAACTGGAAAAATAGTCGCAGGTGTTTTTGTCGATAATTTCCTGTGGTGGAAACTCTGCTTTGATATCGTTGGCACAATAAATTCGTTGTGAATTGCTTGGGTAAAAGCGACTTGGCAAATAAAAAGGCGGGAATACATGTTCCCGCCTATGTGCTTATAATGGATTAAATAACCTAAGCCGATATGACTTGCTTAACCTCCGGGATTTCCTGTTTTAGTATACGTTCGATGCCATTTTTCAGTGTCATCATGGACATCGGGCAGCCGGCGCAGTGTCCGACCAGCTTAACCTTAACTATACCGTCTGTGACATCTACAAGCTCAACGTTTCCGCCATCGGCTACCAACGCCGGGCGAACCTTGTCAAGTGAAGCCTCCACCCTTTCTTTTAAATCATCCATATTATCTCCTTCTGAAGTTTTACTTGCCTTTACGCCGTGGCACGTCTCCTGCTGCTCCGGGCTACAACAACCGGATGCATACTGCGCCCGCATATCAGGATGTGTGCATTTTTGATTATTGTTCGACATACTTATAAAAACCTCTGTTGCGCCAGATTATCACAGCCTCGCACTGCTGTCAATCGCATTAGCTTGTCTTATGGGTCTTTTCTAGGGTAAAATATGTGGCTGTAATACGGAGTTTCAAGTTTGGTACACGATAAAGAGGAACAGGCTCGGCTTATCCGCCAGACTTCTAAACAGGCCATAGCTTTGGCGCTTGAGGGTCGTTGGCGCGATGCTGCTGATGCCAACAAAGGGATATTGGAAAACTTCCCTGACGACATTGACACACTCAATCGTCTAGGGAGGGCTTGTATAGAGTTGGGTGAGTATACCGAGGCTCGTGACGCCTATACACGTGCAAGGGAACTTGATCCGTATAACGCTATTGCCGAAAAGAATCTGCGGAGATTGGAACATCTTGATAGCAACAAAAAAGGCAATAAGTCGGATGGCGGCACAAAGCTGAACCCCAATACTTTCATTGAGGAGATGGGTAAAGCTGGCGTGTTGTGCCTGCAGCAGGTTGGCTCCAAGGAAGTATTGGCGCGTTTGGTAGCCGGCGATAAGGTGATATTGGTAGCAATTGATGGGAATCTGCATGCCAACAGCGAAAAGGGCGAGTTTTTGGGAATAGTGGAGGCTCGTCATGGGCAGCGCTTGACACGATTGATGGCCGGAGGTAACAAATACAGTGCCTCAATAACCAGTTTATCGGAGGAGTCCCTGTCGATAATCATCCGTGAAACATTTCAGCATCCCAATCAGGCAGGGATGATTTCCTTTCCATCCAAGGGCGTGGGTAACACGCAGCAATTTGATGGTGACAGATTCCCGCGTCGTTTTGTAGAAAATGATGAAATCTTGGCTGAAGAGCCATGCGACAGTGCCATTTCTGAAGACGAAGAAATGGACCCTGAAAGTCTGGACGAAAGTGGCGCAGAAGAAGAGATACAACAGTAGAGAGGATAATGAGATATGGTTGTTGGAAATATCAAACAGGTAAAAATTGAAGAACAGATGCGCGGGTCCTATTTGGACTATGCCATGAGCGTTATTGTTTCACGTGCCCTACCGGACGTGCGAGATGGGCTCAAGCCGGTACACCGCCGTATTTTGTTTGGCATGCGTGAACTGGGTTTGACACACACCAGTTCCTATAAAAAGAGCGCCCGTGTGGTAGGCGATGTTTTGGGTAAGTATCATCCGCACGGGGACTCCTCGGTTTATGATGCCATGGTGCGTATGGCGCAGCCTTTTTCCATGCGGCATACTTTAGTTGATGGACAGGGAAACTTCGGCTCGGTTGACAATGATCCGCCAGCTGCCATGCGTTACACGGAGTGCCGTTTGGCTGAAATAGCCGAGCAAATGCTGCTTGACATTGACAAGGAAACGGTAGATTTTGTTCCTAACTTTGATGACAGTCTAAAAGAACCGTCAGTATTGCCGACGCGTTTCCCTAATCTGTTAGTCAATGGTTCGTCTGGCATTGCCGTTGGTATGGCCACCAATATTCCGCCACACAACTTGAATGAAGTGTGTGGCGCTATCAACTATCTAATTGACAATCCTGATGCCACAGTGGACGATTTGATGAAGTTCGTCAAAGGGCCGGATTTCCCAACCGGCGGTACAGTGCTGGGTGTAGAGGGAATTCAATCGGCTTATGCCACAGGTCACGGGCGTGTTTTGGTTCAAGCCAAAGCCTTCGTTGAGGATACCCCAGGCACGCAGCATCAGCAGATTGTGGTAACGGAGTTGCCATACCAGGTAAACAAAGCGGCGCTGGTGGAGCGTATTGCCGAACTGATTAAAGCCAAAAAAATTACGGGCATAAGTGATCTGCGCGACGAAAGCGACCGCCAGGGCATGCGTATTGTTATGGAACTTAAGCGCGAAACACAGCCGCGCCAGGTGCTGAATAATCTCTATAAACAAACTCAAATGCAGGGTGCTTTCTTTGTAAACATGCTGGCGTTGGTTGAGGGTCAGCCGCGTGTCATTTCCCTCAAAGAGGCATTGCAGTTGTTTATTGACTTCCGCCGCGACGTAATAACACGTCGCTCGCAATATGAACTGCGTATCGCCAAAGATCGCGCTCACATTCTTGAAGGGCTCAAAATTGCGCTGGACTTTTTGGACGAGGTTATCAAGACCATTCGTCAGGCAGCTAATGCCGATGCTGCGCGTATGGCTCTCATGGAACGCTTCAGTCTGTCAAAACTTCAGGCACAGGCTATCTTGGATATGCAGTTGCGCCGTTTGGCTAACCTTGAGCGCAATCAAATCTTGGAAGAACTTGCACAGGTTAAGAAAACCATTGCTGATCTGGAGGATTTACTGGCTAATCCGCAGCGTATCTACACAGCAGTGAAAGAAGAAACCAGGACACTCGGTGCAAAATTTGGCAACCCGCGTGCTACAGATATCACACATGAAGAGTCACAGGGGTTCTCGGAAGAGGATCTCATAGCGCATCAGGACATGGTTGTCACACTTTCAGAGCGTGGTTTCGTCAAACGCGTGCCGGCTCATGCCTATGTTCTGCAGCATCGCGGCGGGCGCGGCATTATAGGAATGTCTACCCGTGAAGAGGATGCGGTACGCTTCCTGCTGGCGGCAGATACACACGATGCCATTCTCTTTTTCACCAACAAAGGGCGCGTCTTCAGTATCAAATGCCACGAGGTGCCACTGGATATCTCGCGCATTTCCAAGGGTACGGCTGTTGTCAATCTCTTCCCTATTAATCCGCTGGAAAGGGTGACAGCTGTTGTGCCGGTGCGCAGTTTTGACAAGGGCGTGTTCCTGGTGATGGCGACAACAATGGGCGAGGCTAAAAAAGTATCCATTGAGGCATTTAGTTCAGTGCGCTCGTCAGGGCTGCTGGCAATGGATTTGGATAAGAGCGACAGCTTGGTTGCGGCGGCGTTGGGAACTGATGATAAAGAGGTAATTATGGTCTCGCGCAACGGGCAGTCCATACGTTTCCCCGTAAGTGAGTTGCGCGACAGTTTACGGGCATCAGGCGGCGTAGATGGATTCAAGATGATAGGGGATGATCAGGTTGTAAGCCTGGACATTGTAAACCCTGATGGATACCTGCTGGTGGTTACTGCCGGAGGATTTGGTAAAATCACATCTCTTTCCGAGTATCCGATTCAGCATCGCGCCGGAAGTGGCGTCATCACGTTTAACACCACTGATAAAACGGGTAAGGTTGTGGCGGCAACTTCAGTGGATGAGTATAGCGAGGTTATGCTGGTGTCTGCTAATGGCATCATCACCAGGACGCCTGTGAAAGAGGATGATCCCCGCAAGGGTATTACCACTCAGGGGCGTGCTACACAGGGAGTTAAACTGATGAGATTGGACGATGGTGATGCGCTGGTAGGACTAACCTGTATTGAAACAAAAGAGGAAGAACCTGTTTCCGGTGGCGAAACAACAGCGGCGGGATAGCCGTTTAGGATTGGTCTGAACGCATAGAGGGCAACATATGTTGCCCTCTATGCGTATGCAGCTGCTGTTACTGATTGGCGTTTTTAATCTCTTTTGACGAAACTGGTTCCCCCCTTGTCAGCCGTATTGAAAGTTCCATGAAGTCGGCTGATAGCATGGAGAAACGAAACTTTATTAGGCTTTTCAGCATGGGAATGCCATCCAGAAAGACGTGTGTTTGCTCAAAGTTTTTATGCAAGGCGGCACTGTCGCGACAATTTTCATTGTTTATATCGGTAGGTGCTGTTATCTGAAGCATTGTGCGCTCAAAGCCGCCGCATTTTTCAATTTCGTCCTGCAGTGTTTTAATCTTGTCATGCTGGCGGGCTGAAAGGGTGAAAGTAGTGCCATGAGGGAAACGTGCTGTGCCAAGGCCCAGCCACAGCGCACAACTGCTACATAAAACGTAAACTTTATGAGGGGTTTCTTGCGTATCTGCCGCAGTGCCGCAGAGGGAAATGTTCGGCTGCACAAAGCCGCAGTTATCACAGCGGAAAGTGCCTTCAGGCACGCCGTGTGCTTCACACGACGAGGCTTTGTTTTTTTGCCAGAAAAATTTCAAGACTGTTATCCTTATCCCCTCTATTTTAGCACCATTGACCCTCAAGGCCGCAAGCATTGCATCCGGAAGTACGGCAATCAGGCGTAAGAGTAGCGCCCAGAGCAAGGCGATACTCGTTTTTTAGAAATTTTGGCGAGACCAAGGTGTCTATATGCACCCATGGCAAAATTTCGTCCAGCTGGCGCTCACGGCAAGCGTACCATTGCGGGTCAATACCTTCTTCCTGCATCGCTTTTTGCCATAACTCAAAGTTAAAATGCTCGCTCCAGCCATCAAAAGCCGCCCCCATACGCCATGCGCGGTATATCACCCGACCAATTTTTCTGTCGCCGCGAGAGATTACCGCTTCCAGCAGGCTTACCCGTGTGTCCTGCCATGAGAATTTCACGTTGCGTTTGGCTAAACCACGCTTTAACAACTCGTGCCGGCGTGAAATATTTTCCGCACTTTCTTGCCCTACCCACTGAAAAGGCGTGTGTGGTTTTGGTACGAATGTTGAGAGAGTGAGGCGAATTTGCGGGGCACGTTTTGGAGCCTTGCTTCCCTGTGCTTTGACTTTGTGCACAAGTTCTACAATCTCTTGTACATCTTCATCATTTTCAGTAGGCAGTCCAAGCATGAAATATAGCTTTAAGGTTGTCCAGCCGCGCTCAAAAGCCATAGCGGCGGTGGCCAGCAATTCATCCTCGGGGATGTGCTTGTTAATGACACGCTGCAATCTTGCCGAGCCCGCCTCTGGAGCGAAAGTCAGCCCACTTTTACGCCGCCCTGGAAGTCCGTCCACTAATTTGATTGCGTGGGCATCAATATGCAAACTTGGCAATGACAGCGCCAGTCGCGCGCCATATTTGGCATTAATATCGGCTACCAATGCATCAATTTGAGAGTAGTCACCGCTGGAAAGAGAAACCAGTGACATTTCATCATAGCCGCTGTTTTCTATTATGCTGTCTACTGCCTGAGTAATCTCTTCGTATGAACGCTCACGCACAGGACGGTAGCCCATGCCGGCATTGCAGAAGCGGCAGCCATGTGAGCATCCCCGTGCGATTTCCACTGCTCCGCGGTCATGTACTACCTCAATAAATGGCACAACAGGCTTAATCGGCGGCGGAGGCAATTTTGATACCAGCTGCCGTCTGATAGATGGCGCAGCCTCCGGGATGGTTGGGGTAAGTGTTTGATAAACGCCGTCGCGGTAAGTAATTTCATAGAGTGATGGCACATATACTCCGGGTAGTTTGGCGGTTTCTCCGAGTAAAATCTTTTTCTCAAACCTCCCATTGGCTTGTTTGTGCTGCAGCAAAAGATTTATGAGAGCCGGCAAAAGTTCTTCCGCTTCGCCAATTACAAACAAATCGATGAAGTCGGCCAGCGGCTCGGGATTGAGAGCGGCATTGCCGCCGGCAATGACTAATGGATGAGAGTTTCCGCGCTCTTTGCTCCAGACGGGCAGCCCGGCCAGATCCAGCATGGAAAGAATGTTTGTAAAAGTAAACTCATATCCGAGAGAAAAACCGATTACATCAAACTCGGCAAGGGAATGTCCGCTCTCCAAGCTAAGCAGAGACAATTTGTTGGTGCGTAATGCCTGCATCATGTCTGGCCATGGCGCGAATACACGCTCAGCCAGACAGTTTGGCAGTGCATTAATCTGCTCGTAAAGTATGCCGACGGCCATGTTGGACATGCCGATTTCGTAGACATCGGGGTAGCTGAGCGCGAATTTAAGAGAAGTAACCTCCCAGTTTTTACGTACTGTGTTCCACTCGCCGCCGGTATAGCGAGCCGGCTTGTTTACGCGATACAACAAATGGTCTGGATAATGCAAAATGTTTTACTCCCTCGGTCAATTATATCTGCCAAAAGGCATGGCGGCAAACATTACGCATGGCGGCACTTGTCAGTAGATGCAAAAGCTTTTACTCTCATAGCCGAAAAACTTTGACATCTTGGCTAGGTCATTTTAGAATTGCTGTGGATGGAGGATTGATATGGACTACATGTTTGCTCCCTGGCGTATCCGGTATATCAAGCAGGCATCAGAGAATGAAACTTCCGATTGTATTCTGTGCCATTATCCTGCGCGCACTGATGACGAGCAAAGCCTGATACTCCATCGTGGTGAGCATAACTTTGTTATCATGAATCGCTATCCATATAACGCCGGACACATCATGGTTTCACCGCTGCGTCATTGCGCAGCACTTGACGGATTAAATGATGCCGAACGCAACGAGCATTATCGTATTGTTGCACGATGCGTGGCTATTATGCGGGATGCGTTCCGCTGCGATGGCTTTAATGTAGGTATGAATTTGGGTCGTGTGGCCGGGGCAGGTGTGGACCAGCATATCCATACCCATATCGTGCCGCGTTGGAATGGCGACACAAATTTTATGCCTGTTCTTGGTGACATTAAGGTCATTAACGAGGCAATTGCTGACACATATAAGATGCTTAAGCCAAAATTTGCATTATTATAGGAGGGTTTGATTATGGGTTGGGAAACAACTTTTCCGGCAGCAGAGGCTGGTATTGCAATAGGCATTGTATGGATAATATCTTTGCTGATAATAGCGGTGATTTCGCTGTTGTCATTAGGGCTGATGATATGGGCCTTGGTGGACGTCTTGCGCCGTGAAAACGTGCGCGGTGATAACAAGATTATTTGGGTATTGGTTATATTACTTGCCAGCGTTATCGGGCCGATAATTTATTTGGCCATAGGGCGCTCTGATAAAAACAAGAGAGAAGGGCAGTAAAAACTATCCTAATTAGATACGTTTGAGAAAATAACGGGGGATTGAATTATGCCTGATACAACATATTTGGGGATGTCCTTAGGTGCTTTTATACTGATGCTAATCCCGATTGCCATATTGGAATATGGGCTGATGATTTGGGCACTGGTGGATGTAATTCGCCGGGAGTATGTACGTGGTAATAAGAAGATTGTTTGGATACTGGTTATAGTGCTTGTCGGCATTATAGGCCCAATTGTATATTTTCTTGTAGGCCGCGCCGACGGGTCTGAAGAGATAGAAAAGGGATAACCGCGAGCCTCATTTGTACCGTGGAGGTGCATCATGCCTGCGATTAAATGCGAGAATTTGACCAAGCGCTACGGCGCGCTGACGGCACTCGACGGGCTTACAATTGAGGTGCCTGAGCGTAGTATTTTTGGTTTTCTTGGGCCTAACGGCTCAGGCAAAACTACGATGATTAAGCTGCTTATGGGCATGAGCCGTCCCAGCGCAGGGCGTGCGTGGGTAAATGAAAAAGAGGTGGTGGCGGATGCCCCCGAGATGCGCACACAAATCGGTTATCTTCCGGATGTTCCCAATTTCTATAACTGGATGACGGGAGGAGAGTTTTTGCAGTTTGTGGGGGAATTGCATCAGCTTTTACCGGCGGATAGAATATCGCGCAGTCATGAATTGTTGGAACTGACCGGATTGCAAAAAGCTGGTAAGAGAAAAATCGGAGGGTATTCGCGCGGTATGAAGCAGCGTCTTGGGCTGGCACAGGCGCTGATGAACCGTCCTAGGATATTGTTTTTGGATGAGCCCTGCTCGGCTCTTGACCCAATGGGGCGGCGCGATGTGCTGAATATCATCTTGAAACTAAGGGAATCTACTACTGTGTTTATGTCCACACACATTCTGTCTGATGTGGAACGTGTTTGTGACAGTTTGGCGATTATCAACAAAGGGAAGCTTGTTGCCACATCAACTGTGGAAGCATTACATCGACGCTTTGCACTTTCTTCTTTCGATATTGCCTTTGATGACGATGTGGCGCAATTTGCTACCTTGTTGGAAAAGCAGCCGTGGGTACAGAAAGTGGAAAAGCTGGAAATTAACAATATGCCTGGGCTGCGTGTGCAGGCCGGAGACGTGCAGACTGCCAAGCGTGAAATGCCGCAACTGATTGCGGCAAGCTGCCTGAGCCTTGTGCGCTATGAAATGACCATGCCGAGTTTGGAGGATATTTTCGTGCAGCTGGTGCAAGGCGAGGTGCAATCATGAGAGGTTTTAGTGCTTTATTGCGCAAGGAAATCAAGGAACAATTTCGTACAAACAAGATTATTATTTTTGCCGTCGTGTTTCTTTTTTTCGGGCTGTCATCGCCGGTGATGACTAAATATCTGCCTGAGATACTAAATTCCTTGTCTGAAACCGGCGGTCTTGTTATTGAGATGCCGGAGCCTGCATCAAGCGATGCTTTGGTGAGTTATGCCTCAAACATCTCGCAGTTTGGCGTGTTGATGGCTGTGCTGCTGGCGATGGGTGCTATTGCCAAAGAAATAGAGAGTGGTACGGCGGCGCTGTTGCTTTCCAAGCCGGTATCACGATTGTCTTTCATCATAGCCAAGCTGGTGGCGCAAGGACTGAATATACTGCTTGGTCTGTTGCTTGGCGGATTGGCGTGCTGGGGTTATACACTTATATTTTTTGGCAACGCAGGAGCCCTTGGCTTTCTGCAACAAATGTTGCTGATGCTGCTGTTTTTGCTTTTCTGTCTGTCCGTTACGCTGTATTTTTCAAGTCTGCTCAAAAACCAGATAGCAGCCGGCGGGTTGGCAATAGCCGTAATTATAGTTATCTCTATATTGTCTGGGCTGCCTAAAGTGGTACATTTTCTGCCTGGCGGACTGATTAGCTGGGGTAACCAACTGGTGTCGGGGACGTCAGGGGACGCAGAATGGGGCGCGCTTGCTGTAACGCTTGCGTTGATTGTTCTTGGAATATATGGCGCATGGCTGAACTTGAGACGTAAAGAGTTATAGTGTTTGAAACGGTAATCTTTGGGGAATAAACACACAAAATCAGCTATCATATGGTAGCAAACCAGCATATTTGGTTGTATGGTGGTTTTTGAAGATAAGACTGCATCGCTACTTGCTATTTCAACATTTCTTTGCATGCTAGTTTTCTTCCTGTCAAAAATTTTTGAGAAAATCGCTATTCATGCTTTTCCGTGCGTAATATTTCTTGACATATAGTTATGCCAATGATATAAATTTTAATCATAACAGGCATTGATTTATGCGATGTGCTGCAAGAGTGCCATGCATTGAGAATGGTAGCATTAAGTAAGGAGAGTCGAATTATATAATGAGAGCTCAGGTCATGCGGACCAAAGAAGTCACAAGAAAATCCTCTGGAGCTACTGCTACCACGATTCAACTAGAGGAAGATGAACCTCCACTTACTGGAGAAACCTCGGCGAGACGCCTGTTTTGTAATACCCCTTCGGAACATTGGAACGATTGGCGTTGGCATTTCCGTAACCGCATAACAACTGTTGAAGAATTATCCAAATATATTCATCTTAGCGCGCAAGAGCGTGCTGAATTGTGTCTTGTAAGTGGCAAGTACCCCATGTCCATCACTCCTTATTATTTGTCATTGATGAACCCTGACGATCCTTTCGACCCGATTCGCATGCAATCCTTACCCTCGATAGAAGAGCTTTCTGTATCTTGTGCCAGTATGGAAGATCCATTGGCGGAAGAGGAACATTCTGTAGTACCTGGTTTAGTACATCGCTATCCTGACCGTGCGCTAATGATTTTAACTGATATTTGCCCGATGCTTTGCCGCCACTGTACGCGTAAGCGCGAATGGCGACATGGCGGATGGATGCGCTCTCCTGAACAGTTTGAGGCGATGTTG
>WRHS01000001.1 GCA_009783135.1 Dehalococcoidia bacterium | reverse complement strand
ATAAGAAAAGCAAGGCATTCCGGGGTATAATGGCTCTCAAATGTGGTTGGAATGAGTTTTTGGATAACTCAGCAACTGCGGTGTGGCTTTTGACTGCTTTAATCTGCGGTTACTTAAAGCGACTGTTGACGCAGCTAAGAAATATCCTGTGCCAGACTTTTATGAATATACAAATTTTGCGGCACAGGCATATATAACAACTGGCGCATTTAATAATATGTCTAATGCTGAACTATCAAAAGAACTAAAAGTAACCAGACAGCTAGATAGAGATATGCTCATATCGATGTATGCGACAAAACAAGCTGAAGATGATTATAACGCAAAATATGGGAATATGAATAAACAACTGTCTGTTGCTGGTATGGTATTGCCATTAGCAGGGTTCCCAGCGGCTAGAGCGTTTTCTCCTTCTATCAACCCCAGTGATATTGGCGGGCTTGAATGGGCTAATACAGGCGCTAGCGCGGCTTTGTATCTTGTTCCGGTGCTACCTAAAGTCGGGGGTGCGATAGGCGGGACTGCTGGCAGTATTATTGCCAGTAAGGGATTGCAAGCTGGCGTACATGCTACCGCAGGCGCAATTTTCATTGCCGACCAAGCTAAACATTGGAATAACATGAGTTTGCCCGAAAAGATATTTGCAGGCGTAATGGACGTTGCGATACTACTACCCGTTGTTGGGTACGTCAATACAAAGACGTTAAACGTAAAGGTTGCAAAGGTTAAACTTGTCGATGTGGACAATAAACCAATTCTTGATGCAAACGGCAAGCAATTAGAGATATTCAAGGGAATATCTGTTAAAGACAAGCCATTTATCGGAAAAGCAAATGGTAAACTAACTCTAGGCGAAGTTGCCGTAAAAATTGACCCAAAATCCCTCACAACGCAATACGTCCCTAGAACGCAGCTTGAAACAAATATCATACTACTTGCCTAATCCCGTTATAAAGGTTGTAAAGTCTGCTGCGCCATCCGCGTCAAGCTGCGATACCATTCCTAACCTGCGTTTCAAAGTCCTCCATATCGGGAAAGAACCTGTTTAACAGCGTTATGACTTCCTCCCTCTTCTTACCGGCATTGAGCGGATTGATACCTTTTAGAGTATCCTTGATTAACTCAGCCTGTTTGGTCAGATGTACAATTAGCCATCTCACGCGATTACTTAAGGCTAATGAGGAAGCTACGACAAATCTCATTAGGGCAATAGAAACAGGCAAGTCGGTAGAATTATTGTCAGCGCAAATTGAAAAGCGTCAATCAGAAAAGAAAACCTTGGAAACTCAACTTGCAAAAGAGAAGCTTATTCACCCCATTCTCACTTACGACAGAGTTAAATTTTTCTTTGATAAATTCAAAAATGGCAACGCAAACGATGCTTCCTTCCGCACCTCTTTGATTGAAAGCTTAGTCAACAAAGTTTGTCTTTATGACGGCGAAGATGCCTACGCTGATATCTACTGCAATGCAAGCGAGTACGGAATAAGAATACCATTAAACAAACATGGAAAAGTTTCGCCTAAGGGACAACTGGTACCCCTGGTGAGAGTCGAACTCACGACACATGGTTTAGGAAACCACTGCTCTATCCACTGAGCTACAGGGGCTAGACCTCTATTTTACGGATAAATCGCCTATTTTTTCAAAAGCATCAGTGCTGATATATATCCGGTGGCATGCTGCGGCGCGGCGGTAATCCCTGACGCATACGACTATACTCAGAACTAATTTCCGCCCCTATGATAAGAATTAGTGACGCAAAGTAGATGAATATGAGCATAACATAAATTGAAGCAATGGTACCAAGCGCAAACTCAATACGTGGGAAATTGTCAAAATAAAACACTATCACAACGCGCGCAATCTCAAAAGCACCAGCAGCAAATATGGCACCGGGCCAAACATTACGCCAGTATGTTTTAGTGCCGGGCATGGTTTTGTAAATTATCAAGAAAATTAAAAACATCAGCGAAAAAACCAGTATACGTAAACCAAAACCACCGAAATTAAACGAAACCAACACAGAACTACTGATTACAACGATAAAGAAAAAGATACAGGTGCTGACTGACATAGCAACCTCGCGCAGTTTGCGCACTATTAAGTGATGCCGTACGTTCAATCCCCATGCACGGTTGACGCCGCGGCTAATAGCGCTAAACATAGCACCTGCAGGGAAAAACAATGTGACAATACTAATGACGCCCAACGCACTACGCGCATTGATAATTGCGTCAATATTGTTGCTCAAAACAACCTCTCCGAATAAGAGGTTCTCTTCTACAAACTGAATGATGTTTTCCGGAATGTTCACCGTTGAAGGCAATAAAAAACCGAGCACGGAAATCACTCCCAATAACAACGAGAAAAACGATAGCACGGCATAGTAGGCAATGGCTCCGGCTATCTCCAAGGCACCATCATTGCCCATGCCATTAATAGTTCTGTCCAAAAAGTTGAAAAACGGTATCTTGATTAAACTGGCCCGCGCCTGTTCAACCCTAACGCCAATCGTCCGGAAAATCTCCGCACAACGAGCAAACAAATTCATTTTTTTCTGTTGGTTATCTTCCATGCTCTTATCGCCACAACTTACTGCATATACCTGCAGCAAAAAACCAGCGCTCTAATATAACCCGATTGCACGTATGGCGCAAGCCACAGGCACAATTTCGATGAAAACTTCCATCTAAGCGAACCATGCATTCCTCTAACCTGCCCTGAAACTACTCACCTTTTACAATTTAGTGCTATTATACTGGTGTCATGTCCATCTGTTAGGAGAATTACTGCCATGAAAAAATGTCTTGCGTTTACCTTGTTAGCACTGTTGCCCATAATAGGTACGTGCCTCGCATGTACGTCAACGCCAAAAGATTTCGTTTCGTTTGAGAATACGCAACTTGGATATAAAATTCAATACCCTGAAGGTTATGTTTTCATTGAAGACAGCATGACAGGCGATGAAAAAACCGTAGCCCTCAGTAATCTACCCGAAAACATGCACGACCAAGTGCCGTCTTCCGTACAGGCTATCTGGTTTATACCAGATTCGGGGCAGTTCTCTGCCAACACCATCAGCTTATATATTTCCTCTGTTTCAGATGCTACTCAGCAATCACTCAAATCAAAACCTACGCAAGAACAATATGAATCGGATGTTGTGGAACAGTACTCCGGCATATTCTCCGACTTCACGATTTCCAAGCATATGGAAGGTGGGACATTTGGCAGCCAGTACTTCATCATGTACAACTGTGCCTATAAAAATTATGACGTGCAATATTACATGGCACAGGCGATAACGATATGGAAAGGCAACCAGTATACGTTTACATTTACAAGCAACAACCCGAACCTGTTTACTACTGCGCCGTTTACAACTATGCTCTGCACGCTTAAATTTACAAAATAACAGAGACCGAGTGGATGTCTGTGGAAAATTTGGAGCTGAGGGGATTCGAACCCCTGACCCCTGCGATGCGAACGCAATGCTCTCCCAACTGAGCTACAGCCCCACGACAACGGGATAGATTATAACACAATCATGCCGCTTTGCCATTTACGCGCGATACGCAAATTTTTTTAGCCCCACTCTAGCTGCGCCTCTTGCCAGCCCAAATAGTTACTGATATACTGGTAGCTTGTTTATGGAGAATAAGGGCACAAACACTATGGACTACGAAACCGTTATCGGCTTGGAAGTACATGCGCAACAGTGTACACAAAGCAAGATGTACTGCGGCTGCGCAACAGAGTATACAAATGCACCACCCAACACCCATGCATGTCCTGTTTGCTTGGGTCTGCCTGGTGCGTTGCCCAATATCAATAAACGCGCCATAGAATACTCAATTATGACGGCTTTGGCGCTCAACTGCAGCATTTCCGACTATACCAAATTCGACCGCAAAAACTATCACTACCCTGATTTGATGAAGGGTTACCAGATTTCACAATACGACAATCCGGTCGGCTCGAACGGCTGGCTGAGCATTGAGGTCAACGGCGAGATCAAGCGCATCGGCATCAACCGCGTACATCAGGAAGAGGATGTTGCCAAGATGATGCACCGCAACGATGACGGCACAACTTACAGCCTTGTAGATATCAACCGCTCCAGTATGCCGCTGATGGAGATAGTCAGCGAGCCGGATATGCGTTCGGCAGAGGAGGCACGCGCCTACCTGCAAAAGCTACACTCCATTCTGCGTTATCTGGGAGTTTCCACAGCAAACATGGAGGATGGCTCATTCCGCTGTGATGCAAATATCAGCATCCGCCCCCGCGGTAGCAATGAGTTGTTTGCAAAGGTGGAAGTCAAGAATATGAACAGCTTCCGCGCTGTTTTCCGCGCCTTGGAATACGAAGCCGTGCGACAACGCGAAGCATTAGCCAAGGGCGAGAAACTGACGCAGGAGACACGCGGTTGGGTAGAAGCAGAAGGGAAAACCCTTTCCCAGCGCAGCAAGGAATTTGCCCACGACTATCGCTATTTCCCTGATCCGGATCTTCCGCCGCTCATGCCATCAAAAGAATGGGTGGATGAGATACGCTCAAAGTTGCCTGAATTACCTGAGGCACGCATGCAGCGTTTGATGACTCAGTATAACCTGCAGGCTTACGATGCCAACCTGCTGACAGAAAGCCGCGACATCGCTGATTACTATGAGGAGATGATAAAAGCGGCACCTCAGCTGTCGCCGAAGGATTTAGCCAACTGGCTTACGGGGGCGGCAACAAGCATTCTAAACACTTCCGGATGTGATATTATAGAGTTTGCAAAGCATGTTTCTCCAGCTAGTTTCGTGCAGTTGATAAGCTTGGTGGAACAGGCTATTATCAACAGCGGCACCGCAAAAAGCGTGCTGGATGAGATGTTTGCCACAGGCAAGGCACCTCAGACAATTATTGATGAGAAAGGGCTGGCTCAGATTTCTGACACATCGGCGCTTGAGTCTATAGCGCGTCAGGTGATACAGGAAAATCCGCAGGCCGTCGCCGACTACAAGACCGGCAAAGCCCAAGCATTAAAATTTATGGTAGGACAGTTGATGCGGCTCTCCAAAGGCAGAGCCAACCCGAATATGGCAACAGAAATAATTACACGCCAGCTGGGAGAAAAATAAATGAGAACTTTTTTCATCATCGCGCAGATGATACTTTCGGTCGCACTTACCGCCGCACTGCTGTTGCAGGTTAAGGGCGGAGGGCTGGGCGGCATATTGGGACAATCCGACACCGTTTACCGAACGCGTCGCGGTGTAGAGAAAACACTGTTCCAGATTACCATCGTGCTGATTGTGTTATTCTTGGTCATATCACTGGTTATGCTCAAGGTAGCCGTAGACTAAACAAATCACTGTTGCACTGCTTTGTTACACAAGCCTCGGGATCTATATCCCGAGGCTTTATACGTACCGAAAGCCCGGTTGCGAAACTTTGCATGCATGGCGTCTTGCCGCCTTGTTCATACTCGTTTTGTATCGCAGTCCGCTTATGTTCTGCTTGCATAAATGTTATAATCCCGCTGGAGGAGGATAGACTCTGGTGGGTCTTGCGGACTTCAAATCCGTTGGCGACGGCTAACCCGCCGCGGGGGGTTCGATTCCCTTCCCCCTCCGCCAAATTACACTAATCCAAACCCTACGCTGGTCCCCGCCAACAGCAGATTTGTGGTTGAGATTTATCAGTGGCATCCGGCATGAGATAAGTGTGAATGTACTGCTTCAACGAAATATTCTATAATGATTGGAACTCATTAGGGCTGGAAACAAAATAGGTTATCAAATCATATTTCATGCGTCCTGTGATAATTATTGCGGTTTTCCCTCTACAGGGTACAAAAGGAGAAATCATTGGTCGAGAATGGTAGCGATATCAGGCTAACCGCTCTCTCCCGTTATTCGGGTTGAGGGGCCAAACTAAGTCCGGGTGACTTAGAACAGGCATTGGGATGTCTCAAAATTCCACAGAATGAGTATGTTCTGGCTGGGGTAAAGGATGACGCCGGAGTGTATAAGCTGCGCGACGACTTGGCTATTGTGGAAACGGTAGATATGATTGCGGCCATCGTAGATGAACCGTACAGCTTCGGCATGATTGCCGCCGCTAATGGTATCTCGGATATATACGCCATGGGCGGCAAACCTATCACCGCTATGAATATTGTCGGGTTCCCATCAGAAAGTATGGACATATCGGTTTTAAGCAGAATTCTACAGGGCGCCCAAGCCAAATTGAATGAGGCTGGAGTGATACTGATGGGCGGGCACAGCGTACGCAACGATGAAGTAAAATTCGGATTGTCCGTCACCGGCACCATACATCCGGAGCATATAATAACCAAAGGTGGCGCTAAAATAGGAGACAGGCTCGTCATCACCAAACCCATCGGAACCGGCATCCTGACGACAGCCCTCAAAGCTGACATGCTGCCATCACCTGTAACCGAGAGATTGGTGGCACAAATGTCACGCCTCAATGATAAAGCCTGTCAGGCCATGTTGGAAATCGGCGTGCACGCCTGCACCGATGTTACCGGTTTCGCTCTCTTGGGACACTCCTGCGAAATGGCCGAAAGCAGCGGCACTTCCATAGAGATTGACAGCAAGAAAGTGCCCATCATACCAGAGTCCATGCAATTTGCCCATATGGGGCTAATTCCGGAAGGTATGTATGCCAATTGGGAATTCCGCAATACCATGGTGCAGGCCCCCGCCATAGATGAGGACACTATGAGTGTGCTTTATGACCCGCAAACCTCAGGTGGGCTGCTCATATGCGTGGCACCTGAAAAATGCTCGGCACTGCTACAACGATTACATGACCTGGGTGTGAGCCAAGCCGCCGAAATTGGGCGTGTTGTGGAAGCCGCACCGTGCAGTCAAATTATCGTGTTATGAAATCAGTCCCTATAGCAAAAAAAACTAATACGCCGTCCGGTATGCGACAGCTACCGGCAATAGAGACGTTGCTGGAATCTACTTTCTTGTCAAGTGCCATCGCCCGCTACTCGCGGCCACTTGTAACTGAGGCAGCACGCCACACACTAGCCGCGTTGCGCCATGATATTCGCAGAAACCAACCCATTCCCACGCTGTCAATGGATTTTATTGCCCAAATGATTATTCAACACCTTTCTGAAGAATGGGCAGGCTTCGCTCAACCTGTCATCAACGCAACCGGCATCATTTTGCACACTAACCTCGGACGCGCTCCGTTGTCTGACCCGGCACTGAAGGCACTAAACGCCATCGGGGGGCGTTACCTCAGTCTGGAAAGCAACCTCTCAGAGGGAACCAGAGGCGTGCGTACTTTAGAGTTGAGACGGCTGCTATCTGTTGCCTGTCATGCAGAAGATGCCCTTGCCGTTAACAACAACGCTGCTGCCATGCTGCTTGTACTGATAGCGCTCGCAGGTGGCAAAGAGGCTCTAATATCACGCGGGGAATTGGTACAAATAGGCAACGGATTCCGTATTCCTGAAATATTGGAGCAAAGCGGAGTTATTTTGCGGGAGGTCGGCACCACCAACCAAACATCCGCCCGCGACTATGAAAAATGCATCAGCGAACGCACGGGGCTCATCGTCAAAGTGCACCAGTCCAATTTCGTGCAAAAAGGATTCGTCAGCAGTCCCTCCATTGAAGAACTTGCCGCAATTGCCGGCAAGGGGCAGTTGCCATTGGTATATGATATGGGCAATGGCGCTCTTCTGGATACGGCGCATTTCGGGTTGGAGCATGAGCCGACCGTTATGGAATCCCTACGTGCCGGAGCTGATGTCGTCTGCTTCAGCGGCGACAAATTGCTCGGAGGTCCGCAGGCAGGCATAATTGCCGGCAAACGGGAGTTTATTCGCCTCATGTTAAATCATCCGTTACTACGCGTGATACGTTTGGATAAGCTATCAGCTATCGCCTTAGCAACAACCATAAAAAGCTACCTTGACAAAAATGCAGCGCTAGAACTGCCTTTATGGCAAATGATACGGCTCAAAAAAGAAGAAATTCGCTCCCGCGCCAGCACCATCGCACAACAACTGAAAACGCAAAACATAGCCGCCACCATACAAGATGGCGTAAGTTTGGTTGGCGGAGGCACTCTACCAGAACAGGAACTGCCAACTACGCTTATATGCCTGAGCCCACCACGTGCGGTGGATAAAATCGCCCGCAGATTAAGGCTTTCCTCTCCGCCGCTGGTGGCGCGGGTGGAAAAGGACGCCGTTCTTATTGACCTGCGTACAGTTTTCCCTGACCAAGACGCTCTGCTGCCCGGCATTATCGCCGCCGCCTGGGCTCAAAAGGACTGATGCGTGCTAACCTTTGGCACCGCGGGTCATATTGACCACGGAAAGTCGTCTCTGGTCAAGGCTCTCACATCTATAGACCCTGATCGGCTGCCTGAAGAAAAAAAGCGTGGCATGACCATCGATCTGGGTTTTGCGTGGATGGATCTGCCGTCGGGTGAGACCATAGGTATCGTCGATGTGCCCGGGCACAAGCAGTTTGTGCACAATGTCATCCCCGGTCTTTTCAGTATTGATGCCGCGTTGCTGGTTGTTGCCGCCGATGATGGTTGGATGCCGCAGACAGAAGAGCACCTGCGCATACTGGACCTGCTGGGCGTAAGGTGCGGCATTGTGGCGCTGAATAAGGTTGATCTGATAACTGACACCGAATGGCTGGAGGAAGTGCAAAAAGACGTCGCCTGCAGGCTTGCAGGAACCAACCTTGAAAATGCTCCCATAATTCGCGTCAGCACACGCAGCGGCGTAGGTATAACAGAACTAACGCAGGCTATTGACGCACTGGCTCAAAAGCTTTCGCCGCGCCGGGATATAGGCAAGCCACACCTGCCTATTGATCGTGTTTTTGTGATTAAGGGAAGCGGCGTTGTTGTAACCGGCACGCTATCGCAGGGGGTGTTCCACGCAGGAGACGCCGTCAACATTACCCCATCAGGCTTAAGCACACGCATCCGCAGCATGGAAAGCTTTAAAAGAAATGCCTCCGTGAGCGCCCCCGGGGGGCGCGTTGCACTCAACCTAGCAGGGCTAAAACGCACAGATGTGCATCGCGGCGATATAGTCATGGCAGAACATCAAAGTCCTCTCCTAAGTCGCTTTTTAGATGCTCATTTGACATTGCTCTCTGATGCGGAAATACCGCTTAAAAATATGTCCGAGGTACTGGTTTACCTTGAGACGCGCGAACTTCTCGGACGCATATCCATCATAGGCGCCAAAACTCTGGCACCGGGAGAGAGCGCTCTGGTGCAATTGCGCTTCCAAGAAGACGTTTCCGCTTTCATCGGAGAGCGTTTCATTATCCGCCGGCAATCGCCGGCAAAGACCATAGGCGGAGGTGTGGTGCTTGACCCGCTGGCAAAGAGATTAAGAATGTCCGCAACGCCGGATCGTGTTGCTCTTTTACAAAAACGTCTGACTCAAGACCTTGACGCGCTAATTCTCTCGGAAATAAGTAAAAAGGGCTGGGCCGAAACGCAGCAATTACTGCTCAACAGCCTGCATTCAACAGATGAAATTTTAGCGCATGTAAAACAACTGGCCGAACAACAGTTGCTGGTGCTCGCAGCTGACTACGCCGTGCAACCGGCAGTCTGGCAGGATAATTGTTTGAAAGTCTTGAGCGCAATTGACGCCAAATACAAGGCCAATCCCATACAAGCCGGCACGCCACAGGCTGCCATACAAAAAGAATTTGGTGTGCCGGATGATATCTTTGATGCATTGGTGCAACAACTGGTTGCAACGGGCAAGCTGGTGCGTCAGAACGATATGCTATATCTGCCGGGAAACGCCTCCACTCTTTCACCACAGCAGGAATCACTTAGGCAAACCATTATAGGCATGTTTGCCACTCAGGTTATGACTCCGCCAACGCTCAGTGATATTGGCAGGCGGCTGGCAAATGGCTTGCCTGTGGCATACTACCTTGTCAAACAGGGCTTATTGGTGGATTTGGGAGGTGGCGTGTTGTTGGAAAAAGCGCACTTTGAGAGGATATGCCTTAAGGTCACAACGCTACTCAAGCAAAACGGGCATGTCAGCATACAGGAAATTAACCAGCACTTCGGCCTCAGCCGCAAATACAGCGTACCGCTGCTGACATACATGGACCGCCTTGGCATCACGCGCCGCGAAGGCGACGTGCGTGTTGCAGGAAGGAAGCTTTTATAACGGCAAGTCCAAATATAAGCAGACCGAATTTAATAACCTGCTGGACAAGATCACTGCTCACCATAACACTCCCCCAAAGGGTTATGTATTGGACTGCATGTTATGTGTTGATTTTTTAAGCGAAAATGTATAGCATAATACCCACAGGAAAAATCTTTACAATGGTGTATTAGGAACAAAACATGGAAATTGAAGAAGTACGTAAAAATACCAAGCTGATGTATCAGGGCAAGCCGTGGAACGTGGATAATGCCGAGTTCGTTAAACCCGGCAAGGGACGTGCCATCTACAGATTGCGCCTCAAAAACCTGCTGGATTCCAGCACGCTGGACATCACCTTTCATTCCGGAGAAAAAGTGGATGAAGCCAGCATTAGCAATCAGGAAATGCAATACCTCTACAAAGAGGGTGACCATTACGTTTTCATGAACACATCCAACTTCGATCAGACTTTCGTCACAGAGACGCAAATGGGGGATAAAATCAATTTTCTCAAGGAAGGAGTGCTGGTCAACGTGCAGTTGCTGGAAGACCGGCCGATTGACATATCCATCCCCGTATTTGTCGAGTTGGAAGTAGTCGAAACAGGCACCGCCATAAAAACCGCCACTGTTACGGCGCAGAATAAGTCAGCCAAGCTGGAGACCGGGTACAGCCTTGATGTGCCCGCCTTCATCAAGGAAGGCGACATGCTCAAAATAGATACCAGAACCGGCGCCTACGTAGAACGACTTACCAAGAAGTAGCTTATGCCCGCTGAACGGGAACGTCTTGCACGGATAAAAAGCAACCTTAAGCGCCGCGCACGCATTTACGATATCGTCCGCGAGTTTTTCCGCGGGCGGGGGTTTTTGGAGGTGGAAACACCAATTCGCGTGCCTTGCATAGCCCCTGAGCTCAACATCTCACCGCTGAAAAGCGAAGACTGGTACCTTGCCGCATCTCCCGAGTTGCATATGAAACGTTTGCTGGCAGCAGGATATAAGCAAATTTTTCAGGTCAGCCACTGCTTTCGCAAGGGAGAACACGGAAGACAACATAATCCCGAGTTCAGTTTGCTGGAGTGGTATCGCGCAGATGCAGGCTTCATGGATGTGATAAGCGATACAGAGCATTTGGTTTGTACATTAATGCAAGAGCTGCATGCAGGCAACATACTGCACTACCAAGGACAAGAAATCGCGCTGGATTTGCCTTGGCCGCGCCTCAGTGTTAAAGATGTTTTTCTAAAAATCGCCGGTTGGGATCCTATGGCAGACTACAACGCCGAGCGCTTTGACTACGACATGGCCACGCTGGTACTTCCGGCATTGAGTCCTGCGCGTCCCACCGTACTGGTAGAATATCCTGCAGCAGCAGCTTCACTGGCGCGGCTGAAAACGGGTGACAACAGTGTTGCGGAACGCGCCGAGGTGTTTATTGGCACAATGGAACTGGCCAACGCATACAGCGAACTAACCGATGCAGCCGAGCAGAGGCAGCGTTTTATGAAAGAGTCGGCCCAAATTGAACGTGAACAGGGGCAGGTCATTCCCTTGTCAGAGCCTTTTTTGGAGGCGCTATCTTTTTTGCCTGAGTGTGGCGGTATAGCCTTGGGTATGGACAGACTGGTCATGCTATTTTGCGACGCCGGAAACATCGATGAGGTTTGTGCCTTTACGGAGGAAAATATATGAGTATTTTATCGCGCGACGACATTTTATCACTCGTTACGGGCGACCCGCCGCTGGTGGAAAATTATCTGGATTTGGAGATGCAGCTGCAGACCAACGGTTTTGACATAAGTCTGCGCAGCATTTCGCGTTTAACTTCATGCGGGCGGCTGGCACAGGATAATAAAGAGCGTATGATCTCCACTCAACAAAAACTGGAGTTTGCACCAGACGGCACCATACATTTGGATGCGGGAAGCTACAGCATAACATATAACGAAATCGTGCATTTGCCCAAGGATGTTACGGCACTCGGGCTGCCGCGCTCCAGTTTGCTCAGATGCGGTGCCTGCATACATACAGCCGTGTGGGATGCGGGTTATCACGGACGTTCAGAATCGCTATTGGTGGTACATAATGCGCTTGGGCTGGATTTGGAAAAGGATGCGCGCGTGCTTCAGCTGGTGTTTTCACGCCTTACAGGCAGCAGCCCCGGCTACGCCGGAGCGTACCAGAGTGAAAATATAACCTAGAGCACCACGTTTAGCGCAGATGGCACCACTCTAAACGTAACAGGTCCGCAACCCAACAACTCGCCGTCAGCCTGCAATAAAATACGTTTGTCGCACTCTATACTAACCTGCCCGGCTTTTTCTACGCGTATCTTTGGGTGGGTAGTATGAGTTCCCTTATACACACGGGGAAACACCTGCAACAACTCAAGCTTATGCACGTCTCCAATGGTAATTACGTCCAGGAGATTATCATCTAGGGCCGCCTGCGGGGCAATGCGCATACCGCCGCCGAAAAATGCGCCGTTGGCTACCACCACGCTGAGCACGCGCCGCTCCTCGTCACGTCCGTCAATATTAAGACGTATGTCTTTATTGCGATAAAAAGGCAGCAGTTTCAAAAGTGACAGCACAAACGGTACGGTACTGCCCATAAAATGCGGCACGCGCTTGCTGCCATCGGCGACCTCGGCATCAAAGCCCACGCCGGCTCCATTGATAAAATATCTCACGGCACGCTGCCCGTCATTATCCGTATACTCCACCTGTCCCGCATCAACCAAACGGCGATGCTCCCCTGTGACCATACGGGAAGACTTCATATAATCCTTTGGAATACCCATCGATTTGATGAAATCATTACCCGTACCGGTGCCAATAATCCCCAGTGCCACAGATTTTGAATTAGCGGATGAAAGCAGTCCATTGACCACCTCATGTATGGTTCCATCACCTCCTACGGCTACAAGCAGGTTGTAACCCTCGTTGGCAGCCAAGAGTGACAACTCCAGCGCATGCCCGCGACTTTCAGTGAATTGAAAATCGAAAGATAATCCGCCCTGGCGCAACAGGCTTTCTATATCAGACCACAGGCGGGATACCTCCCGCCTGTTACCTGCGACCGGATTGATAATTATCTTGGCATGCTGCTTCGCCATTTGTCTCCTACCAAGAAACTCTCTGTTTTTATATCACACTGCGCAAATCAGTCAATGAATACTATGCAATTTGACGGTCTAGCAAGCTGCTCAAAGGCAATTCCGGCGTCACGGAAGATTTGACGGAAAGAGTCATCGGCGTAATTTCCAAAGCTAACATAGCGCTTAATACGGGCATTGGCAAGCATTTTTGCACACAGCACACACGGGGTATGCGTAGCATACACGACGGACCCGTCCATACTCACTCCGTGAAGTGCCGCCTGTATGATGACGTTCTGCTCCGCATGCACGGCGCGGCAAATTTCATGGCGCGTGCCGGATGGAATATTTTGCGCATCGCGCAGGCAACCCAATGCCAGACAGTCCTGCAAACCTGTCGGCGCACCATTGTAGCCGGTGGATAGAATATGCTTATCCTTTACCGCCACAGCCCCAACGTGATGGCGCAAACATGTGGAACGCTCCGCCACCACAGCGGCAATTTTCAGGAAATACTCATCCGAATGCGGGCGGCTCATAATTGCTTCTCAAAGGTTGAAATAGTGTTGCGGCATTCCCGTTCCAGATCTTCAAGCGAGCCTTCATTGACGATAGTAAAATCTGCCATAGCAATCGGCCCACCCTTGTTAAGATTAAGAATTTCGGCAACATCGCGGGAGTAGGCCTCTTCCATGGTCAGCGGGCG
Source organism: Dehalococcoidia bacterium (assembly GCA_009783135.1). Classification (GTDB taxonomy): domain Bacteria; phylum Chloroflexota; class Dehalococcoidia; order Dehalococcoidales; family UBA1222; genus WRNG01. The sequence goes on along the minus strand of WRHS01000001.1, from coordinate 31,360 downwards.
CACTACGCGCTTTGCCAAACGGGCATAGCGCGTAGCCGGCGAAGACCAAACAAGCGCCACGCGAAAATCGCGGCCATAGTATTTGCTGAGGGACATATACTCCTCCCAGGAATAAAGCCCGTCCACAACCACAGGACTATCCTTGATAAGCAGGTCTATTTTGGGCAAATTAAGCGTGGCGTAAGCCTCCATACCATGGCGCTGACGCAATGACTCGCGCATGCGGCGCTCATTTTCCTCGTTCAGCGGCAGGTTTGCTTTTCGCAATTCATCATCGGTTACGTCCCCAAAACGAATGCGCGCATGACCTTTGCTCTCAAAAATACGGGAAACCTCCGACTTGCCGGCTCCCGCCATACCAACTACGGCAACAACTAACATACGGCTCCTAAATCAACAAAGTAAACAGGTGCTAATTATAAGCAAAACAGCAAACAGATAACAACATTTATTCCCCATCAAGGTTGTATCCGGCAATTGCCCTTTTTCCGAGAATCGAATTACGACTTCCATGACAATTGCAGCACATATCAGAGGCGCTGTAAGCTAATTTGCCGCTTTTCGAGTCACTCTATGTCTGATTATACGAGAAATTGGCGATTGGGCATTCTAGCGCCTGTAACAGCGACCGCTATGCTATAATGTCTTTGTTATGGAGAAACTCAGCCTTTCCTCAAAAATCGAAAAACACTTATCCCCTGAAGCGCAGGATATTATGCGTATCGCAGCACGCATGTCAGAGCAGCAGGGCGTGCGTCTTTATCTGGCAGGTGGCGCTGTACGCGACCTACTGCTAGAGCAGGCGGTAAAAGACATTGACCTTGTAGTCGAGGGCGATACACCCGCCTTAGTGCAACTATTGGCGCAGGAGACCGGCTGCGAGGCACTTTTGCACCATGAGTTTTTTACCGCAAAATTGCATTTGCCATCTTTTTGCATTGATATTGCCAGCGCGCGCAGTGAAAGCTACCGCCATCCCGGCGCTTTGCCCACTGTATGCCCTGCCGATATCGGCACCGATCTCAAGCGGCGCGATTTCAGCATCAATGCCATGGCAGTCTCCCTCAACAGTGAGGACTATGGACAACTGCTGGACGAGTGCGGCGGTCTGCAGGACCTGAAGAGCCAAACAATACGGGTATTACATGCGCAGAGTTTCCAGGACGACCCCACCCGTATGTGGCGTGCCGTAAGGTATGAGATGCGGCTTGGCTTCCGCATGGAAGGCACCACCAAGGACCTTTTACAGCAAAACCTGTCGGTACTGAGAAGCATCAGCGGAGAACGGCTGTGGTATGAGCTCGAGTGTGTTCTGGATGAAACAAAACCTGAGAAGGTATTGTCGCGTGCTGCGGAATTGGGGTTGCTGCGCTGTATACATGCGCAACTGAGTTGCACCAGCCAGCTGGACGCATGGTTTGACCACGCCCGGCAATTAAGCCTGCCTAAGAGCCCCACTTCGGTGCTCTATCTGGCATTGTTGCTGTATCCTTTGGAGGCAGCCGAAAATGAAAGGGTCGTACAGCTGCTTAAGCTAAACAAAAATCTGCAGCACACCCTGCATGACAGCGCCGAAATTAAAGCATCCCTGGCGGTACTTGAGAACGCCACCCTGCTGCCCAGTCTTGTCTATCATACCCTCTGTGGCTATGACACAAGCGCTATCAAAACCAATCTCATTGCCTCAACATCAAACAATGCCCGACGTCATATGCGGCTATACCTTGAACAATTGCGTTATATCAGGCCGATTCTCAACGGAGATGCCCTTATTTCCCTCGGAATTAAACCCGGACCGCAGATCAATGCGATGCTAACCCGTCTAATGCATGCACGCCTCGACGGCAAAACCCACAGCCGTGAGGATGAGATGCGGTTGTTGGGTCTTATGCGCTAGTTTTACATATCAAGGCACAAAACCATAACTCCGGTTGTGAGCGTATCTTTAATTTTGCTTACACTGCCATACCGCATGTATACGCCAAACAGGAACTCATGCCGGCATCTTGCAGACACTGCTGTACGCGACATGCTTGCGCCTCGTCACCAAACAGCGCAAAAAGGGTAGGTCCGGCACCCGCAAGATGCACCGGTACTCCGGACATACGCTGAAACTCTGTTCTGCAGCTTTCTAACCCTGAAAAAGCCGTAAAGGCCACTTTTTCAAAGACGTTGAATAAATTCCCTGCAGCAATAGCTGCGCCGTGTGCCAGGCGCCCCGTCAGCGCATCCGTGAGTTCACCGTGTGTAAAATGCTCGGACCGCAGCATGGAATACATCGCTACTGTTTTCGATGCTAAACTTGGTATATTTGGAAATAGCAACACCAGCCAAACACGCGGCATGTCGGGAAGTTGTCTGATAACGTCGCCTCTGCCTTGGGCTAATACCGTGCCGCCACCAAAGAAAAACGGCAGGTCTGAGCCCAGTTTGGCAGACATACTTATCAAATCACTTGTTGACACCTCAGCACCCCACAATCGCGCCAGCCCACGCATGACAGCCACCGCATCGCTGGAATCACCTCCCAGTCCGGAGGATAAAGGTATGCGCTTATCAAGCGTAATTTTGGCTCCACGACGTACTCCAGTATGGCACATCAACAATTGCGCCGCACGGCTTACAAGGCTTTTTGGGGCAACCCAGTCACGCGCCGCGCAGTGATACTCCAAGTGTTCGGCATCTTCAAAAACCAGTCTGTCACACAAACTAACGCCCTGCATCACACTGCGTATTTCGTGAAATCCGTCAGTTCGCTTACCAAGTACTTCCAGCGTTAGATTAACTTTGGCACAGGCATCCAGTGATATCACAACTCACCCCTATCATTGAATGCGCTCCACAGCCGCACCCATTCTGCCATGCTCAATGTTTCGGCGCGACGGCGAGGTTCAATACCGGCAGCCTCCAGCAGAGGGAATAGTTCTTCCTTCGGTTTATTCAGACCCTGAGCCAGTGAGTTTGGCAGTTGTTTGCGGTTGGCGCAGAAAGCGGCACGTGCCAATCTAAAGAACCCGGGCACCGATGAGAGGGAAATTAGAGGTTTGTTGTGAACAGTGATTCTAAGTACCGCAGAATCCACTTTTGGCGTGGGATAAAAACTTCCCGCAGGCACACTGCATACCAAGCGGGGCTCTCCATACAACTGCACCGCCACACTAAGCAGACTCATCTCACCCGGCCTGGCAGTAATCACCCGCGCTACCTCTTTTTGTAGCATGAGCACCATAATCTCAGGCTGACACTCGCTCTCCAAAAAATGCCGTATCACAGCCGATGTGATGTAATACGGCAGGTTGGCTACCACCTTGTAACAGCCACCATCCTGTGCGAGGAAATCAGATGGGGAGCATTTCAGTATATCATCGTGTAAGACACGCACGTTGTCGCATTCGGAAAAAGCATTTTGCAACATTAAAGCCAGTGTGTCATCAAGTTCTACAGCAATAACATTCCCCGCGTTGCGCGCCAACTCCCCCGTCAACACACCTAACCCGGGCCCAACCTCAACCACCGTATCATGCGTACTCAACTCAGCAGCCGTCACTATTTTACGCAACACCCCAGAGTCGACCAGAAAATGCTGCCCCAAGCTTTTTTTGGCACGGGCATCAAGCACGCCCAGCAGGCGTCTGGTCTGCCGCATTAGAGACTCTGCGGGTACCACACAATCCGGCATGCTAGGCACTATACTCCAACTCACGTATCCGGCGAGACAGTCCGCCGGATACCAGAATAAAGTTCTTTCTTTGGTGCCTGAGTATCAATCTGCAAAGAAAAAAAATATCTTCAGCGTTTGTATGGCTTGGCGCCAAATGCAACAAATTTGAGTCCTCATGCATACCAGCTTGTGCAGAGCAATACATAACAGGCATATCATAACACAAGGCATGGCAGTGCTACACGGGAAGACTCAAATCTCACTGCAGCTACTCACGTCATTTAGCCGAGACAATCAAATATTTTTGACCCAATCACATCACACATGCTACAATGCAAAATCATGGAAATAAGTTGGCTGGGGCATTCATGTTTTAGAATTCGCGGCAAGCAAGCCTGCGTCGTCACAGACCCGGTATCGCCGGGCAAAGGCTATTCCCTTGGCAAGTTGAACGCCGATATTGTGACCGTGAGCCACGACCATAACGGACATAACTACACCGCCGGAGTTTGTGACAGCCCTCACGTATTATGCCGACCGGGTGAGTACGAGGTTTCAGGTGTATTGATTATCGGTCTGGCAAGTTTCCACGACACATCCCGTGGCAGCGAAAGAGGCAAGAACACCATTTTCGTCTTTGAAACAGAGGAGATGTCCATCTGCCACCTAGGAGACCTAGGCTATTCCTTGACAGCCAGTCAGATTGAGGAAATCGGCAAGGTTGATATTCTTATGATTCCTGTAGGTGGCGGCAGCACCATCAACGCCACAGCAGCCTCATCCATCGTACGCCAAATAGAGCCTAAGATTGTGCTGCCCATGCATTACAAGGCATCCCTCTTTCAGGATACCCTTGAGCCGATTGAGGTTTTTCTTAAGGAAATGGGTGTTTCCGACACATCCACCAAACCCAAGCTGAGCATCAATAAAAACAATCTGCCACCGACCACTCAGGTTACGCTGCTGGAATTGCAACCGGTCAAATAAATGGAGTCTATCCATACTTCTGCGCGGGTCATCTATCCTGCCGCGAATTAGAACAATAATTCTCTCAATCACACGCCGCAGGGCATGCATTTTCCCAGCAGTTCAATCTTCCGGAACGTTTCACAACGAGTGCCGCCTGAAATAACAGCAAACAGCCTCACAGGGACCACCTCAGCAAACAACAAACCATTCGCATAATCCTCCAGCACAATCCGCATAAACATCATTTGCCACACGCTACATGCAAGAGGGGCTCCCTGACGGGAGCCCCTCTTTTAAGGCTTTTTAACCACCTCTGCTAAAGTGGACTAGACCACTCTGCGAGTGCGGATGATGAGAATGATGACCGCCAAAGTCAGAAGCGCACCGACACCAACGATGACCCAGATATAAACAGGGGTGCTCTGGGAAGGCATGGTGACAACGATATTCTGATCTTTAACGTTAACGTCAGCTGTAACAACAGGTACAGGATTCTGGGTAACGGTTACCATCGGGGGAACCTGTAAAGTGATGGCAGGAGGTGCAACCTGAGTTACAGTAACCGGAGCCAGAGGCAATCTGATGAGGAAACCATACTCGCCTCTCCACTCTTTCTCAGTAGGTCCATCAATGGCTACGCGCCAGTAGTAATAACCACCGTCGTTTAGATTGGATGGCCAAATCTGAGTGACCTCAAGACTATTCAGATTAGCAGGAACCGTAAGTGAGGTGGTGGTGCTGGAGGTGAAATCGCGGGTCGTGGAAACCTGCAACGTATAGGTTCTGCCGATCTTATTAATAGAATCGTCTCTCCATGAGAAGATAGGTCTCTGTTGATCAATTGTCGCGCCGCTTACAGGAGTCAAATCGTAAATGTGTACCACAGCCGTAGGATTGGTAGTAAACACAAGCACGGTAGGATCAGTGCTGGCGGTCGCAGTATTGAACATAAAACTGGAAACAGGGCTGCTGGCCCAGACTGTTACATAGTAAACTGTATCAGGCGTTAATTTATTTTGAATGTCAAGGTAATTCGTGTCGCCAGGTACCGTCTCAACAATCCAGTCAGAACCAATGTTTGTGAGCAGATTAGTCTGCTTAACAGGGCTTATCTTGACAGTATATTCTGTAGCATTCGGCAACAGGTTCCATCTAATGGTGGCAGAAGCCTTACCGATATTGGAGTTTGTTATAACGCTATTAGGATCAACCGTCAGTCCGTCGCCGTTGCGACCAAGAGTGTCAGTATAAGTCCAGATTTCAACGCCGATGTTCGAGTAGAGTACAACGTTGCCCGATGTAGCAGGAACAGCAAGAATTCTGCTGTATCTGCCTGGATCTCTACTCAGAAGAGTTGGCTCATTGGGAGTGATTGCCTCGGTAGTGTTCAGAATACCGCGAACGCGGTATGTGTTGGCACCTATGGCATACACCAAACCGGTGCCCTCATAAACATTACCATTACCGGGGGCAGCGACAACATCGCGAATCCATGAAGTTGTGCTAACGCCGCCGGTAAATCCGACCTTGCTCCATGTCTTTCCGCCAGCCTTGTCAGCATAGCGATAGATACCAGCGCCCGTGGTTGCGCCACTGTTGCTAGCGTTTACACCAACAAAGACGTTGCCAGTGTCGCCATAATCAGCGGCAGGAGTAATCACTGCATCATAGAGAGTCCCTGTGGTAACTGATATTGGAGTGTCAAACTCAGTCCACTCAACACCGCGGTCTGCTGATTTCCAAGCAATGACAGTGTTTGAGGTAACGCCTACGGCGAAGACAGTATTAACCGTGTTGTCATCATTTAGGTAGGACGCAAGGTCAGTTACGCGGAAGTTGGTACTAGTCTTCGTTGACGGTGATCCGGCTGACCAAGAAGTGCCTGACCTAGTCCATGTAACAATGCCGTAGCCACCACCGGCACTAGGAGTGAGTGTACCGGCCACAACAACACCATTGTTGCCCAAAGGCAATATCGCTGAAACAGAGTCCATGCCATTGGTACCGGAACCAGCACCAGTGACATTTTCAAACGCCATACCATTGGTGGTCGAACGCTGAAGAACAGCATTGCCGAGACCAGTTGCAACACCAGTTTCTGCCCAGGCAAAGCGGAAAATAGTGTTGTCTGTGGCATAGTTGGGTGACAGGGCAAGTCTGTCGTAAATTATACCACTAGCATCATTTACATCAATGCGTTCCCAAGCACCCTCGCTCGCCAAGAAACGCCACATGCTGGCATGAGTAATACCAGTCCATAAACCATCTGTAGCATCAGTGGTTATTACGAATATGTCGTCGCCGCTATCTTTGTTGGCGATAGCCAAATCAAAGATAAAGTTGATGACGTCGTTAATGAGGCTGCGCTGAACGTAAGTCGTGCCCTTGCCTACGCTGAAACCACCGCCGAAACCACCGACGTTAAGAACATAGGATATATCCTTGCCGCCGCCGACATCAGAGAGATACCCGCGGTCAAACAAAACCCAAGAGGTTGCAGTTGTAACATAATCGGGCAGAGTCTGATCAGTAAAGCTCACTCTGCTGGCAGTTGTCCCAGCTGTCCCCAAATCACCGCCAAGTCTGATGCCTCTTGTTACTTTTCCATTACTGCCGCCGGCCAAAAGAACGCCGGACGACCAGTTACCAACCATGGAAAGATTGTTCCAAACCTGATTATCAGCTGAGGAAGCACCTTGTGCGAGGATTTTATCACAGGTCGTGCTCTCCACGATGCGGTAAATACCGGATGCGGCATTCTGGCCTGCGATACAGAACACAAAGTTCGTATCACTGAAATCCATAACACCGCCGCCAAGGTCTACACCGGGGTTGTAATCCGACGGGAAAGCAATATCCGCAGCTACGGAACTAGGCACTGATAAAGTCGTGTTTAGACCCCACGTGCTATCCTTACCGGACGATTGAACAACGATGCCATCCGCTGCATTTTTACCAACGGCAACCACTGCGAAGTTGGAACCAAAAGTAGGAGCCACCTTAACCGCTAAGATGTCATAAGCACCAAAAGGAGCACTTCCGTATACAACCAAATTGTTGGACGTATCGGTCTCAGACCAATAATACACGCCATCCTTCAACCCAGTGGCGGGACCGGAAGCTGAATTAACGCCAAGCAGTGCGTACTGCGTGCCTTTATTTACGCCGATATCAAGAGAAAGTAACGCATTGCCATACTGATCAACATCAATGATTTTGGTAAAACTCACGCCGCTATCAGTTGAGCGATAGAACGCTTTAGACGTAATAATGAAGAGAGAGTTCGCATAAACGGGGGAGCAGACTATTTCGATTATGTCTTCATTCAAATCAACATAATCAACTGATGAACTTTCTCTGACTCTGGTATCAATGCGAGTCCAAGTACTGCCATGATTACTGGATACGATAATGGCATATTCCGGATTGCCGCCGGCACCATCATCAAACTTGGCAAAGGCATAAATCCTGCCATCTATACTGGATTGGGCAAGGGGACCACCCTGAATCAAATTCGGGGCAAGAATGAGATTATCTTCCGAGGGGAGTTGTACCTTTCCCCAATCGGTCCACTCCTGCGTACCTGCCATAACAGGCGCAGCAAACGGGATGACGCCGACAAGCATAAGAGTTGTCAGGACAACACCCAAAATTTTAGCAACTTTGCTTTTCATCGACTTTTAATTTCTCCTTGAATAATTCTATATAGTTTTGTTATGAATACCGTCTTTAAGACTCTACCTTGACTCTGCCTTAAAGACGACTAAAGTCAAAGTCTTTTTTGCGCGTTTTTCACGCTCTCCCTTGCGGGTATATGCAAACGTACCACCCCCTCTTATACAGGTTTCAATGCTACATGATACCACGTTCTGTCAATATGTCAATAGCCCAAAAGACTATTTTTTGCATTTTTTTTGCGATTTTGATAAGGACACACCGCAAACACCCGACTCAATGGCAGAAATATCCCCCATACACCGCATGCACGGGGCTTACCTTACAGTCTTTCCTTGCCCAAGCTTGCCAGAAAATCTGTGTTGACGCGCGTTTTGCGCAGGTGATCCAGCACGCGCTCCGTAATATCCATTGAGTTCCCCGTTGGGCTGTCCGACGCAATCATGGCCACCATACGGCGCAAAAGCTTAATCTGCTTCGTCGTGGTCTCCGCCAGCAGCAAATCATCGCGGCGCGTACTGGAGTGAGCAATATCCACCGAAGGAAATACACCTCTCTCCGCCAAACGACGGTCAAGATGCAACTCCATATTACCTGTACCCTTGAACTCTTCGTAGATCAGATCATCCATACGTGAGCCCGTTTCCACAAGGCATGTGGCAATGATGGTAAGTGAACCACCCTCTTCAATATTGCGCGCGGCACCGAAGAACTTCTTGCCCGGATGCAGCGCCACAGGGTCAATACCGCCGGAAAGCGTGCGCCCCGACGGCGGCATAGCCAGATTATAAGCACGCGTAAGACGCGTGATGCCATCCAGCAGAATAAATACATCCTTGCCGCATTCCACCATGCGCTTGGCCTTCTCAAGTGCCAACTCCGCCACACGTGTCTGATTCTCCACCGCCTCATCAAATGTGGCGGCAATAACCTCTCCTTTGACAGAGCGCCTCATATCCGTAACCTCTTCAGGGCGCTCGCCAATTAGACAAACAATAATGCTAATATCGCTGTAATTCGCCGCGACAGCATTGGCAATAGCTTTCAACAGCATGGTCTTGCCGGCCTTGGGAGGTGCCACAATCAGACCGCGTTGTCCGCGTCCGATAGGAGCCACCAGATTAATCAGACGCGTTGCCAGCAAATCCGGCCGTGTTTCCAAATTGATAAGCTTATTGGGGAAAGTGGGCGTAAGAGAACTGAAGTTGGGGCGTCTGCGCGCCATTTCGGGGTTGACATCATTGATAGCCTCCACGCGCAACAGACTGTAGTATTTCTCGCCGGCTTTAGCCGGACGGCCCTGTCCAACCACTGAGTCGCCTGTACGCAGACTGAAACGGCGTATCTGCGACTGCGACACATACACGTCCGATGGACTCGGAAGCAAAGTTTCCTGACGCAAAAAGCCGTATCCATCCGGCATGATATCCAGCACGCCCGAGCAGAACACATTACCCTGCATCTTGGCCGAGGCCTGCAACAGCCGCATAACTATTTCCTGCTTTTTAAGACCGGTAACGCCGGATATTCCTGTTTCCTTCGCCATGTCAAGCAGTTCTTCGCGGCTCTTCTCCTCCAGAAGCTTCATGTCAATAGGCTTGGGTTTTACCTCAGCCGCCAACACCTCAGTACGAACAGGAGGAATATTGCCCTCCGTCGGCTCCAAAGGCAACACTGCATGCTGTTCTGCCGACAGTTCCGGTTGTATTTGCTCTAAAGGTTGTTCTTGTTTCGTCATATGTGTTCCTTGTCCCTCCGTGTCATTGGATAAGCGTATTATTTGTTTTGACCGTCCACACGATGCCAGTCTGCCAAGAAGCGTGCATTGCCTGCATCAGTCATGGGATGCTTTATCATCTGCTCCAGCACGTTAAATGGTATTGTGGCTATGTCTGCCCCCGCTTGGGCAGCAGCTACGCAGTGCATGGGGTGTCTTATGCTGGCAGCAATGACCTCTGTGTCAAAATCGTATTCCTTATATGTGTCCATAATGGACTTCACCAATGCCATGCCATCCTGCCCGATATCATCCAGACGCCCTACAAACGGACTGACAAAGGCGGCTCCGGCAAGCGCCGCAAGAAGTGCCTGATTTGCAGAAAAACAAAGGGTCATATTGACCCTGATGCCCTCGCGTGACAGCCTGGAGGTAACCTCCAAACCATCCGGCGTGGCAGGAATTTTCACCACTACATTGGGATGCCACGCCGCAATACTGCGTGCCTGGGATATCATGTCATCCACACCCTCTACAACCACCTCGGCAGAAACCGGTCCGTCAACTATGGAGCATATTTCCTTGACCACAAGCTGATAGTCTTTCCTGCCCTCTTGGGCTACCAACGTAGGATTGGTGGTAACACCGCTTACAACACCCCACCTGACTCCCTGGCGTATCCGCTCGATATTGGCCGTATCCAAAAATAATCGCATGCCTTTACCTCCTCGTTAATCAAGCGGAAGGGTCGGCTGCGAGCCCTCGCGCATCACATTCTTTGCCGCGCCCACAAGCCCGCAAAACAATGGATGCGGGCGGTTGGGACGGGAACGGAACTCAGCATGGAAGTGGCAGCCGACCATCCAGGGATGATCGCTCAACTCACAAACCTCCACCAGCTGTCCGTCAGGCGAAAAGCCGCTAAAGACCAACCCTGCCTCTTCCAACTGCTGGCGGTAATCGTTATTAAACTCAAAGCGATGGCGGTGACGTTCCAACACTATGCTAACATCTTCTCCATAAGCCTGTGCTACCCGCGTCCCCGGCAGCAGATAGCAGGGATAATTACCCAGCCTCATAACACCGCCATTACTATCCGCCGCTGGCTGCCCTGACAGCAGATGGATTACGGGATACGGGGTATCCGCGGCAAACTCTGCCGAATGTACTTTATCAGATTTCAGCACAAAGCGGGCAAACTCGACAATCATCATCTGCATGCCCAAACACAGACCCAAATAGGGGATATTATTTTCACGGGCATATGCGGCAGCTCTAATCACGCCGTCCACGCCGCGGGCACCAAATCCTCCCGGTGCAACAATTCCCTGTACGCCGCGTAGTTTGCTTTCAATATCATTGTTCTTTTCCAAGCCATCAGCCTGCACCCAAGAAATATCTATTTTGCGGTTGTGCTGCAGCCCGGCATGGCGCAATGCCTCCCGCGTTGAGTAGTATGCATCCTCAAGTTCTACATACTTTCCCACCACCGCGATACTCACCGATTGCTCACAGCCGTCGTTGCAGCTGGCTATATGCTGCCAGCAACTCAACTCAGGTGCGGCGGCACTCAGCCCCAGACGTTGTACCACCAGATTTCCAATACCCTCTTTCTCCAACACCAAAGGCACCTCATAAACACTGGAAACTGTCGTTAGTGGAATAACCGCCTGGCGCTCAACGTCACAAAAGAGCGAAATTTTGTCGCGTATACCATCTGAGATTGGATAGTCAGCGCGGCAGGCTATGATATCCGGCTGGATACCCATGCGGCGCAACTCGTTGACGCTGTGCTGAACCGGCTTGGTTTTAAGTTCTTTGGTTGATGCAATATACGGAAGCAATGTCACATGTAAGTACAGTACATTGTCCCGTCCTATGTCATTGCGCATCTGTCGGATGGCTTCCAAAAACGGTTGACACTCAATATCACCCACCGTACCGCCGACCTCAACAAGTACAACATCGGCACCCGAGTCGACAGCTATCTTCTTGAAATGTTCCTTGATTTCTCCCGTGACATGCGGAATAACTTGAATTGTGCCGCCAAGGAAATCCCCGCGGCGCTCTCTGGCAATAACTGCACTGTAAATCTGCCCTGAGGTAATATCCGACTCAGTCGTAAGTTCAATATCAATAAAGCGCTCGTAGTTGCCTACGTCAAGGTCTGTTTCGGCGCCGTCTTTGGTGACAAACACCTCGCCATGCTGATAGGGTGACATCGTGGCAGGATCAACATTAAGGTAAGGATCCAGCTTCTGAACGGAAACCTTAAGACCACGGCTTTTGAGCAAGGTGCCGATGGAGGCCACCGTAATTCCTTTGCCCACCGAACTGACAACTCCGCCTGTTACAAAGATGTACTTCGTCATATAAGCAATCGTCTTGACAACATTAATGAAACTTTCAAAGTCTTTATCTTGGAAATACCGCGACGGCAAGAACCGTACAAGCTACAAAGTTGTGAAACTCTTATGTTCCCCATTATAAACGGCTTCAAAGCATAATGTCAACAAGCCTTGTTTAACATTTGTTTATTAATATTATTGGCTAACAGTTGACAGATATTATGATATCATATTATAATTTCATGACAAATCACCCCGTATGGTATTCGGGAGGTGAAAATTATGGCAGGCAAAGATTACTATAACACTCTGGGAGTCAGCCGCGGAGCCAGCGAAAAAGATATTAAAGACGCTTTTCGCAAGCTGGCACGCAAGTACCATCCTGACGTCAATCCGGGCAACAAAGCCTCCGAGGAGAAGTTCAAGGAAATTAACCAGGCATACGAGGTGCTTTCAGATGCTCAAAAACGCAAAAAATATGACCAGTTCGGAGAGAATTGGGAATATGCCGAGCAGTTTAAACAGCAAAGCGGACAAGGCACCTCAGGGGCGGGATTTGATTTCAGCCAGTTCAATTTCGGCGGCGGACAGGGCCATACTCAATTTACCAGCACCGACGGCATGGACAATCTCTTCGCCAATCTGTTCGGCGGTGCGCGCAGCCGCCGCGCACAACCACGGCGCGGGCAGGATATAGAACACCCTGTAGAAATTACACTGGAGGAGGCTTTCGGCGGCACAAACCGCCTGCTCAATCTGCAGACCGATGATATTTGCATAACATGCAGCGGCACGGGGCGAGTGAACAAAAGCATCTGTCAAGCCTGTCAAGGGTCGGGTGCGATATTGCGCATGCGCCAATTGGAAGTCAAAATCCCCACCGGCGTTAAAACCGGCTCGCGTGTGCGTATAGCCGGACAGGGAGCGTCCGGCCATGGAGGACCTGCCGGCGACCTGTACCTGCTGATAAGCATACGCGCACACGGCAGCTTTGAGCGACACGAAGACGACCTATTAACTACCGTGGCGTTACCGCTGAGCGTTGCTATGCTGGGCGGTGAAATAGAAGTACCTACTCTCAGCGGCAAACTGGAGTTAAAAATACCTCCGGAAACACAGAATGGACGCACGTTCCGCCTGACAGGACAAGGCATGCCTCATTTGGGCAAGGGAAATCGTGGCGATTTGCTGGCCAAGATGAATGTTGTTTTGCCGCTCAATCTGAGTAGTGAAGAAAGGGAACTCTTTTCCCGCCTGCGCCGTCTGCGCGCTGAGTAAGGTAAACGAGGTAATGCATTATGCACAAAAACAAACCCGAAACCAATCGACCGCGTTATGTCATCAGTGTAGCCGCAGAAATGCTGGGCACACAGCCTTATACCCTGCGCTATTATGAGCGGGTAGGAATTATTAAGCCAGCACGCTCAGGCGGCAATCTCAGGCTTTATTCCGATGACGACTTAATGCAGCTGCGCCGCGTGATGACTTTGATGTACGACCTTGGGGTTAACCTCGCAGGCGTAGAGGTCATCATGCGCATGAGCAACCAAATCATAGAACTGCAACACGCAAATACCATTCTGTTGCAAAAATTAAACCAATATAGGCAGGAATAGAGAAAACCATGAGACAAGACAAATATACCGAACAGGCCCAGGAAGCACTAAACCTATCGCAGCAATTGGTCATGCAATATCACCATAGCCAAATGGATGTGGAGCATCTGTTTATGGCACTGCTTACACAGGAAAGAGGTCTGGTACGCGAAATCATAAAAGAGTTGGGGCTTGACATAGACAGCATTCGCTCCGATGTAGATAACGCCCTCAACCGCTCACCAAAACTCGGCTACCAGACACAGCAAATTTACGCCACACCGCGCATCAATAGCGTGATAATGGCAGCATCACAGGAGGCCTCCCGTCTAAAAGACGAATTTATCGGAACGGAGCATCTGTTTATCGCCATAGCCACCGAACAACGCGGGCAGAGCGCTTTTATACTTAAGATTCATGGCATTGACCAGGAAAAAATCTATGCCGCGCTTCAAAAAATTCGCGGTAGTCGCCGCGTCACCGATGCCGACGCAGAAAGCCATTACCGTTCCCTGACCAAATACAGCCGGGACCTCACCGAAATGGCACGCCAAGGCAAATTAGACCCTGTAATAGGACGTAACGAAGAGGTACGTCGCGTTATGCAAATCCTCTCACGGCGCACCAAGAATAACCCCATCATTGTTGGGGAAGCCGGCGTGGGAAAGACGGCCATAGCCGAAGGCGTGGCACAGCGTATCGCCGACGGCGACGTGCCTGAGTCTCTATTGGGCAAAAAAGTGATGGCTCTGGATATGGGTTCTTTGGTGGCAGGGAGCAAGTTCCGCGGTGAATTTGAGGAACGACTGAAATCTGTTATGGACGAGGTACGTCAGGCGCAAGGCGAAATCATCCTCTTCATAGACGAAATGCATACCGTAGTTGGCGCCGGTGCCGCAGAGGGCTCTATCGATGCCTCAAATATGCTTAAGCCGGCCTTGGCCCGCGGGGAGCTGCGCGCCATCGGTGCTACCACGCTGGATGAGTACCGCAAGTTTATTGAAAAAGATAAGGCTTTGGAACGTCGTCTGCAACCGGTCTATGCGGACGAGCCTTCTATTACAGCCAGCATCGACATACTACGCGGCTTGCGTCCGCGCTATGAAGAGCACCACAAAATTAAAATCAGCGACGCCGCCATTGAAGCTGCCGTCAAGCTAAGCCAACGCTATATCGCCGACAGGCATCTTCCGGATAAAGCCATCGACCTAATGGATGAGTCTGCCAGTAAAATCCGTCTGGAAACAGAAAGTGCCCCTCCGGATATAAAAGCCTTGGGAGACAAGCTAAAAGCACTTATTTCAGACGAGGACAGTGCGGCCCAACAACAGGAATACGACCGCGCCGCCGAGCTGAAAGCTGAAAAACTGCGCACTGAGACCGAATATAACCAAAAACGCAAAGCATGGCTTGAACGCGAGAAAATCAAGCCGGAAGTCACAGAAAGCGACATCGCCAATCTTGTGGCTAAATGGACCGGCGTTCCTGTGTCCCACATACTAGAAGGGGAATCACAGAAACTGCTGCATATGGAGGAAAGTCTGCACGAGCGGATGATTAACCAGGAAGAGGCCGTCAATGCAGTTTCTGAGGCTATTCGCCGCGGGAGAGCCGGACTTAAGGATCCTAAACGCCCTATCGGCAGCTTTATGTTCCTTGGCCCTACAGGCGTTGGCAAGACTGAACTGGCGCGCTCGCTGGCTTGGTTTCTTTTCGGGGATGAAAATGCCATGATCAGGCTGGACATGTCGGAATACCAGGAAAAGCATACCGTGTCGCGGCTTATCGGCTCACCCCCAGGCTACGTCGGGTTTGACGAAGGGGGACAACTCACGGAAGCTGTCCGGCGCCGCCCATACAGCGTCATCCTCTTGGATGAAATCGAAAAAGCGCATCCGGAGGTTTACAATAGCCTTTTGCAGGTGCTGGATGACGGGCGTATGACCGACAGCCATGGACATACGGTGGATTTCAAAAACGCCATTATCATCATGACATCAAACGCCGGAGTTGCCCTTATCCGCCGCGAATCAGCGCTGGGATTTGTAACACAAAAAGACGATGAGCAAACGCGTAAAAACGCCTATGAGCGCATGAAAGAGAAGGTGATGACAGAGGTGCGTAAGGTTTTTCGCCCTGAGTTCATCAACCGCATCGACGATATAATCGTTTTCCACGAATTGAGCGAGGAGCAGTTAGCTCAAATCGTGGAACTAATGATAAAGGATTTGCAAAAGAGGCTGGAGGAACGCAAGCTTGGCATCAACATAACCGATGCAGCTAAAAACTGGTTGGTAAAAGTTGGTTATGACCCGGCTTATGGCGCACGTCCGTTGCGCCGCTCTATTGAGCGGTACGTGGAAAATCCATTGGCCAACAGTCTGTTAAAAGGCGAATTTAAGGAATATGAAACCATAACTGTAGACTGCGGCGAAGATGGACTGATATTCAGCACTCACGGAACCAACGCGGTTAAAAAACCGCGGCGTTCTGCATCCAAAACTCAGGAGTAATAATTACGGACAATCAGGATAGTCAACCAAGCCAAAGCCGGATAAAACGCCTGTTGCGGAAGTGGGAGTACTGGGTGGGAGCGCTCGCCGTACTCATCACTTTCGGCTTGGCGCTTTTAATGGTGCTTAACTGGCACTCTGTGGACCAAATGGCCGGTTATGGCTACGTCGGCGGGCTAATCGTGAGCGCTCTGGGCTGCAGCACTTGGTTTGTGCCCATTCCCATGGCTGCGGTACAGTTTACACTCGGAGGCATCCTGCTTCCATGGTTTGGCCCGCTTTGGTTGGGGCCGCTGTTCGTAGGATTGGTCTGCTCATTCGGAGAGGCAACCGGTGCTCTCAGCATCTACGCCGCGGGTTACAGCGGGGGCACCGGCATATCCGATAAATTCATCAAGGGGCGCTCAGGGCGTTTTATTAGGATTTATCAGTGGCTGATGAGATTAATGCAACGACGCGGGGCACTGGTGATGTTCATCCTGTCGGCATTGATGAACCCTTTCTTTTTCCCTGCGGCACTGACCTGCGGTGCATCACGTTTTGGTTTAAAAAAATATTACCTGATTACTTTTGCCGGCAAGTTTATCAAATGCAGCATTATTGCCTACGCAGGGTATTTCGGGTTGCGCAGTTTATTTCAATGGTTGGGAATATAATCCCGCACACAAAAACATTTTTGCAGGGGAAAATATTTTGCGCTATAATGTGCCCCAGTTTACAAGAAACGTTTTATAAGATATGAATTTGCATGAGGCTTGCGGTGTCTTCGGGATTTACTCCAAAAGTGAAGATTTAGCTCGGCTTACCTATTTCGCACTTTTCGCCCTGCAACACCGCGGGCAGGAAAGTGCTGGTATCGCCACATCTGATGGCAAACGCGTTCAGTCATTCGCCCGTATGGGACTGGTTTCACAGGTATTTGACGAGGAATCCCTTTCCAATCTCACAGGGCATATCGCTATCGGACATAACCGCTATTCCACAACCGGATCGTCTCGTATCTGCAACGCTCAGCCACTGGTGGTTGGCAACGACGAAAACACCATTGCCATAGCTCATAACGGCAATATCACAAACACTCAACCGCTCATGAAAGAATTGTGCGACAATGGCTACACATTCAATACCACCACTGACGCTGAGGTCATCACCAATCTCATTCTGTCATCTACAGAAAAGGACTGGATTTCCCGTATCCGCCAAAGCATGCGTCGTTTGCAGGGAGCCTATTCTTTGACACTGATGACCACTGACACACTTTTCGGAGTGCGTGACCCGCTGGGCGTCCGTCCGTTGTGCCTTGGTAAAATGGGGGATGAAAGTTGGGTTCTATCGTCTGAAAGCTGCGCGCTGGACCACATTGGCGCTTGTTTCGTGCGCGAAATTGAACCCGGTGAAATCGTAGTTATTGACGCCGGCAGGCTTAGGAGTTACAAAGAGGAGTCCCCTAAGCATGCTTTGTGCATTTTTGAGTATATCTATTTCGCCCGTCCTGACAGCATAATTAATAATCGGCTGATATACGAAACGCGTAGCGCCATGGGCGCCAGACTGGCAGAGGAATACCCTGTAGATGCCGACCTCGTGGTCGGCGTGCCGGATTCTGCCACCCCCGCCGCTGTCGGATACGCCACTCGCTCCGGCATCCCGCTGGGTATGGGACTCGTAAAAAACCATTACACCGGTCGCACTTTTATCGCACCGGATCAGCGCCTTCGCGACCTTGGAGTGAAGCTAAAATTCAACCCTATGCGTCAGTTGCTGGAAAGCAAACGTATCGTACTGGTAGACGATAGCATTGTGCGCGGCACTACAACGCCGCAGGTCATCCGCCTGCTGCGCAAAAGTGGCGCCAAGGAAGTGCATATGCGCGTCTGCTCCCCACCACTCTGCTTCCCCTGTTTTATGGGGGTTGATATGGCCACCAAACGGGAATTGATTGCAACGCATAAGAACATTGCGGAAATCCGCGATTACATCGGCGCCGACTCGCTGGGTTATCTCAGCTTAGATGGGCTGGTCAAGGCCACAGGGTTGCCAAACAATCGTTTCTGTCTGGCCTGTTTTACCGGCGATTACCCCATGCCTGTTCAGCTGGAGATGGACAAGTTGCAGCATGAAAATGGCTGATGGGCTCAAATGTTTCCCTGCACCTAAGTTACTGCAAAATCACACCTAACAATATTTTCAGTTTCAGGCACGTTGGCTTTGTCAACACTGCCTGTTATAATTGAACCTTTTTTCTGCAAAGTGCTATCATATGCTTGGTCGGCAAAACAAGATGGAGGAGTATGTTATGAGTGGTTATTTCCGCATTTTAGCTGCTATCCCCGGTTTTTTTCTCAGTTCGTGGTTTTTGATGCTGCTGTGGGGCGTTATTGCCAGCAGATTACAACTCGGCTTTACTCTTAGCTATGGTAATGCCATGCTGGTTAATATCACCCTTTGGCTGGCATTGGCCCCCTTGACCGCTGTTGGCAACAAACGATGCAGGAAGTAGCATTGCTTTTAGCAACTACTTCCTTCAAAATTTGGTTGATTTAAGAGGACTATTATGGACGACAAATATGCCGAGGCAGGCGTTAGCATTGATGTTGCAGACTCAATCAAAGATGAGGTCAAACAGTTGGCGCATGCCAGCTTCACCAGTGGTGTATTGGCAGGCCCGGGTTTATTCGGCGGGATGTTTGAGTTAAAAGGCTACAAGAACCCTGTGCTGGTTTCCAGCGTGGACGGAGTGGGAACGAAGCTTAAACTCGCAGTCACTATGGACAGTTATGACAGCGTTGGCATGGACATTGTCAACCACTCTGTCAATGATATTCTTACGTGCGGTGCCACACCCCTTTTCTTCCTGGACTACATAGCTATGGGGCAGTTGTTACCTGAAAAGATACGGGATGTTGTCAAAGGTTTGTCCAGCGCATGTCAAGAGGTAGGTTGTGCCCTCATCGGCGGAGAAACCGCTGAAATGCCGGGGTTGTATGCCGGGGCTGATTTTGATCTTGTGGGTACTATCGTCGGCGTTGTTGAAAAGGATAGTATTATCAATGGGCGTGAAATAACCTCCGGCGATATCATTCTGGGATTGCCGTCCAGCGGATTGCATACCAATGGATACTCACTGGCACGGCATGTGCTCGGCGAGGACCTACAATCGTTGAATAAGTTCTACCCCGAACTCGGACAAACCCTTTGGCAAGCCCTCCTTGTGCCGCACAAATGCTACTTCAAGGAATTAAAGCCTTTGCTGTCTTTGATAAAAGGTCTGGCGCATATCACCGGCGGCGGTTTTTCAGGCAATGTGCCGCGCATCATGCCGGAGAATTTCACGGCACATTTTGACACGTCCGCATGGGATGTGCCGCCTATTTTCAAATTAATTCAGGAACGTGGACAAATTACAAAAGACGAGATGTATCGCGTTTTCAACATGGGTATCGGCATGGTTATTATCGCCTCACCAGAAACCGCTGATGAACTGCGCCGATGCTTACCGAACGTTATACAAATCGGGCGCATAACACCGCTGCAATGCAAGCAGAGGGTTATTCTCGACTAAAAAATTAGCAAGGAGAGCAGCATGAGAGCCATTATCAGTGTTTCAGATAAAAGCAACGTCACGAATTTCGCCAAGGGGCTGGAAGCGCTGGGATTTGAGTTATTCAGCACCGGCGGCACAAAGAAATCTCTGGCTGAGGCAGGCGTGCTTATTCACGGAATATCCGACGTCACCAATTTCCCTGAGATACTTGACGGGCGCGTCAAAACGCTGCATCCGGCGGTGCACGGCGGGCTGTTGGCACGGCGTGACCTTCCGGCACATATGGCTGAGTTGTCCAAAAATAATATCTCTCCTATTGATTTGGTGGCAGTTAATCTCTATCCATTTGTCCAGACCGTGTCCAAGGATGGGGTTTCCCTACAGGAAGCCTTGGAAAATATTGATATCGGCGGTCCTACGATGATACGGGCATCAGCCAAAAACTTCCCCAGCGTTATTGTGATAGTGGACCCGTCAGATTATGAGCCGGTATTGTCTATGCTGAAGAATGGTGGTGTGGACTTAACGGAGCGCAAGCGTTTGGCGCAAAAGGCATTCCAGCATGTGGCAGCCTATGACACCGCCATATCCCAGTATTTACACCAAGACATGACAGGTTTTCCAGACTTCTTAACCATCTCACTCAAAAAACGATACGACCTGCGCTATGGGGAGAACCCGCACCAAAAAGCTGCCTTTTATGCCGAGCAGAACGTAGCCAAATGCGACAGCGGAATCACATGGGCTAAACAGCTTTGGGGAAAAGAACTTTCTTACAACAATATTCTGGATGCCGAAGCCGCTTGGGCTGCAGCATCGGA
Organism: Dehalococcoidia bacterium; assembly: GCA_009783135.1. Lineage (GTDB taxonomy): Bacteria > Chloroflexota > Dehalococcoidia > Dehalococcoidales > UBA1222 > WRNG01. The sequence goes on along the minus strand of WRHS01000001.1, from coordinate 10,517 downwards.
TTTTGCGGACCCCACTGTTGCCATCATCAAACATACAAATCCGTGCGGCTTGGCAAGCCACTGTGACATTGATGAAGCCTACCGCAGGGCTTTCAGCGGTGATACTGTTTCGGCATATGGCGGTATCGTAGCATGCAATAGCACAATAAACCTCAAGATGGCTAGGGAAATGGAGCCCACATTCTATGAAATCGTCATCGCCCCAGGCTTTGACGACGATGCTTTGTCCGAACTACAGAAGAAAAAGAACTTGCGCATCATGCAGGTAACACCAAACAACGCCGACTCGAAAGACTACATGAGTTACCGCCGTGTGCGTGGCGGTATGCTGGTACAGCAAGCAGACACACTGAGCGAAGATCATCTTGAGTTAAAAACTGTCACCAAACGCGCTCCAAGCGCTGCCGAGGTTGAAGATTTGCGATTTGCATGGCGTGCCGCCAAGCATATCAAAAGCAATGCCATCGTGCTGGTAAAAGATAGAACCCTTTTGGGTATGGGATGCGGGCAACCCAACCGTGCCGTGAGCGTATTCCTGTCCAAAATCAAAGCCGGCGAAAAATCAAAAGGTGCCGTACTGGCATCCGATGCTTTCTTCCCATTCGCTGACGGCATAGTACAGGCAGCTGATGGCGGCATTAGCGCTATCATCCAGCCAGGCGGCTCAATCCGCGACGAAGACTGCATTAAAGCTGCCGATGAACATAATATAGCCATGGTTTTCACAGGTATCCGCCACTTCTTGCACTAAACCCAATAAGCGTTTTTATCCGTGGCTGGGCAACTGTAAGCTTATTCTAAGTAATTGTGCGCAAACTCTGGTTATTTCCAATCACTAACTGCCGGAAGCATTTCCCAAAACGCCCGTCCGGTTTTTTCGACGCAGAAATGCACCTGCGCTATATCCGCTGAAATTTCAGGCGCAAGATGCGCTTTGTTTGCGATGTAACTTTGGCTCGGTCGTCCAGACGATATCCCACCAACCACACAATCCCAACAGGCGACATTACCAGCGGGATTTTTTTGCGCCACAGCTTCGGGATACGGGCATCAATCATATACCTTCCCAACTTCTTTATACTGCCCAACCCAAGCGGTTGAAAAAAATCGCCCTCCTGCCAACATCTAACCCACAGTTCCTCCCCAGTCGCATCCAAATCCATATACGCCACCATAGGATCATCAGCCCTATCCATAGTCTGGACAATAGTCACCTCCGCCTGCCAACCGGGGAATGAAACCTCTCCGGGTATACCCAACCTGTACTTGTTCTCCAGCGGCGGAAATGGGCATGACAAATCCTCCTCTTTGCCCAACCGGTAACTATCATATCCCGTCAGGAAAAGTAATCCGTGTGGTAAACTCATCTGCCGCCCGGCAGGTTTCTGCATTAGCGAGAGCATGCCATCAATATGGATGGATTCTATGTCATGTAAATCGCCAAGAAGCCTCTCCAGACAACCACGCAAAAGATGTCCCAACGCCGCAGGACCGGCGTTGATCAAAGCGAGCCTGTCAAAGATAATAACGTTATTTTGAATTGTCGTGGCTCGCTGCATGAGTTGCGACGTCTGATTATCCAAACAAGCCAATTCACCTTTTGCAGCAGATGACAACCGCAAAATCTCCTCTGAAACATTACTGTCTTGCATCTCCAATAAAGGCAATAGTTGCAGGCGCATTCTGTTGCGCATAGGCACCGGATCTAAGTTTGACCTGTCAAGCCTTGGCAACAGGTTATGGCGCTCACAATACTCCTGTGTTTCATTCTTTGTTATGTTAAGCAATGGGCGGATGATTTTTACCTGCCGTTTTCCAATAGTTCGGGAGACTATCGGCTGCAACCCGACAAGTCCTCGTACTCCACAACCACGAATAATATGCAGAAGTATGGTTTCAATCTGATCATTTTGAGTATGCCCTGTAACAATTATGTCCGTAACGTATTTATCCGCCGTCTGCGCCAGAAAACCATATCGTGCTTCCCGTGCAGCTTCCTCCAAAGTCATCTTATGCCTGCATCGCAATGACTGGACATCGACATGTCCGATGTCTATGGATAACATCATCTTGGATGTCAAGGTCTCAACATATTCGGCATCGGCTTGCGATTCTTCCCCACGCAACATATGGTCAAGATGGGCTACGTACAATCCCAATCCCAGTTCGTTCTTTAAAGTAGCCAATGCGTGCAACAGGCATACCGAGTCCGCCCCACCGGAAACAGCCACTATCAAACGGCTGTCCAACAGGTTATTACCTCGAAAGAACGCCTCTATTCTTTGACACAGATTACCAGACATAACAACTCTATTATAGCAGGATGTTAAAGGGGCGCAGGGCTAAATTTTAGCTATGCATTACATCAAAAACAGATGCAAAATGCGTTACCAATGGCGGCAGGATAAAAGCGCTTTACCTTAGGTCTACAAAAGAAGGCGCGTGCGTTGCATTGAAAGGGGAGCATTAAGTCCAAGGGCTCGCACCACCTGCTCCGGGCGTCCGGCACCACTGCTGTCACAGCGTAGTTTCATACCCAGTGTCGCCACGCCCTCTTTAAAAGCAATCAAGTGCAATCCATCAACTAGTGGGCGTAAGTCATACGTCTTTACGCAATCATCACGCCGATGCTCCCAAGGCAAACTTTCACTGGCAAGCAAATTGTCAATGCCTTGCTGTACAACAGACACGTCCGCGGCTGCTACCTGCACTTTATATTCAGCAAACCTTATCTGTGATTGCAATGTGGGCGATTCCGGCGGAACAGAAACCACTTGCTCAATTTCAAGCCCAGCTGGCAACTGAGACGCCAGCATGCAGGCTAAAGCATATCCGGATATAGGCTGGACAGTATAGACATCCATCAATTCACCTAATCCGGTAACACCCAACGCAAGCGGGGCAGCCAGCGACATGCGCGGATGAGGATTGAAGCCTTCGCTATAAGCCAAATCGACTCCGGCACGCCAGAAAGCACGATGCCACACCCTGATCAAATCCAAATGGGAAATGTACTTAATCTCTTCTCCGCGCTTAAAGCGTATTCTTAGACGATTCATCCTTCGGTGCCTTGTCCCGTGTAATTAACACTTCTTCGATTTTGAGACCTTTCATCTTGGTAACCACAATCTTTAAGTCATTGTACTTAATCTGCTGCCCCCGCTTGGGAATACGCCCTATAAGATGCAGGATAAATCCGGCTACCGTTTCATAATCGCCCTCCGGCAGGCCAAGAGCGATTTCATCATTGGCCTCATCTATACGCATGCCGCCGTCCACCTGAAATGTATTCTCATTGATGGATTCAAACTCTTTTTCGGCTGCCGATAAATCATCCCCGACTGGACCGAATATTTCCTCCATCAGCCGGCTCAGGCTGACAATACCGGCCGTGCCACCATACTCATCAACAATAATACTCATATGGGAGTTCTTGTCACGCATCTCCTGGAATAAGTCGCCAATGCGTTTGCTTTCGGGAGCAAAGTAGGCAGGACGCACCAAGTCGTCAACAACACTTTCTTTTGAAATACTATCGCGGGCCATAGACATGATGACGTCTTTAATCGATAGTATACCGATGACATTGTCCATACTGTCCTCGTAAACCGGGTAACGCGACCTGGGAGACGTGGAATACACAGTCAGAAATTCAGATAGAAGAGTCCCTTTTTCTACAGCCACCACCTCGGGACGCGGCACTATTACTTCGCGTACGGGACGATCTCCAAAGCCAAAAACATTATGCAGCATCTCGGCTTCACATTTTTCGACTGTCCCTTCATTATGTCCTACTGTTATCATGCTCTCTATGTCTTCCGGCTCCACCATGGTTTTCATTGGTTTGCCGCCCATCAGGCGCGTAAACGCCACAGCTATCCAACTCAGCACAACAGCAAATGGCGTAAGAAGCCATAAAATAGCCTCGACCGGACGCGCAAAGACAAGTGTTATTTTCTCGCGATAGCTACCACCGAATGTCTTGGGCCCCACGTCGCCGAAAACAAGCAACACCGCTGTTACAATAATTGTTGCTATAGCCACGCTTGCGCTGTCATCACGTATGGAAAGAGCCAAAGTAGTAGCTAAAGCTGCCGCTGCGGTATTAACAAGATTACTGCCAAGCAATATTGTGGACAAAAAGCGCTCAGGTTTTTGCATTATACGCGCGACACGGGAAGCACCGCGCATATTCGCTTCCAGCATGCGTTGCAAGCGGAACTTTTCCAATGACATAAAAGCCGTTTCCGTTGCGGAAAAAAATGCCGCTAAAATGACACTTATGAAGAGCAAAATGCCATAAATAACGTACGTACCATTCATAGTTGATACCCTCGACAGGAAAGTCTACGCGACTTGTGCCCCATGATAACATCGGCTTTGGGAGGTGTCAAAACACGACTGTGCCCAAGCGCAGTCGGAATAACTATGCGGAACTCCCCAGACGAGCGGCCCTCTCTCTTGACATTATGTCAACGGCTCATTCTGTTGCTGACAGTGCGGTAAATCAAAAATGCCACCAGCAGCACGAACAGGGAAATTATGGCAATGACCCACCATGCATTAGATGCGTCATCCCACCCGATTACGTCACCGATACGCTGCAGCATCAGCGCAATCCCCAACCCCGCAAAAAGCAGAGCTATTAAAATAGCAATTATTCTGCGTCTGACTGACATGTTTATCCTTTGTCCAACATGCGCACATGCTATCATTGCAAACTTACGACGTCAAATAATGCCAGAACTTTATACGTAAATCTTGTGTTATAATTCAGCCATGAAAATACTTGGCATAGAGAGCTCTTGCGACGAAACTGCCGCCGCCGTTGTCGAAGACGGCGTACGCATGTTATCAAATGAAATTTCATCACAGGTGGATATCCATGCGCGCTATGGCGGCGTGGTACCTGAGGTCGCCTCACGGCAGCATCTTTTGGCAATTATTCCTGTCATTGAGCAAGCTATGGTCAAAGCCTTGACAGATTGGCATGAAATCGATGCTATTGCTGTTACCCACGGCCCTGGATTGGCCGGCTCACTACTGGTAGGTGTAAGCGTAGCTAAATCTATCGCATATGCCAAAGGTATTCGGCTGGTAGGTGTAAACCACTTAGAGGGGCATATATATGCCAACTGGCTGGCTGAAACATCCCCAAAGTTTCCGCTGTTATGTCTAATAGTTTCTGGAGGGCATACCGATCTTATTCATATGCGTAGGCACGGAGACTATACCATGCTGGGGCATACCCTTGACGATGCTGCCGGCGAGGCCTTTGACAAAGCAGCACGTATACTGGGCCTTGGGTACCCCGGAGGACCAGCCATTGACAACGCGGCACAACAAGGAAAAACATGTCTAGCACTGCCATACTCATGGATGAGTGGTACTCACAATTTTAGCTTCAGCGGCATCAAAAGTGCCCTTTACCGCATGGTTGAAGAAAACAAAATTGACAATGTCAATGACGCCGCAGCCAGTTTCCAGCAGGCTGTCGTGTCCATACTTGTAAGCAAGACCATAGCCGCCGCAATGGAATGCGGCGCCTGTCAAATATTGCTTTCCGGCGGCGTTGCCTCCAATCGTCTGCTACGCCAGCGCTTATGCCAAGATTCACCAATGCCGGTACTAATACCTCCGCCGGTGCTATGTACTGACAACGCCGCGATGATAGCTGCATGTGGCTATTTCCGCCTGCAGGCAGGAGTGACAAGCGGCATGGACATAGACGTTATTCCGGGGTTTCAACTAGCAAAACAGCCTCTCAGCTAGATTAATGGAGAATTTATGCTGTTTTTAGCCAATAATTTGCTGTATATTCCTTTATTTTCCCTCCCATCCGTCTAATATAAGTTGCCGCTATAAACAATCTCAGCTATTATTCTTTTAGCAGTCTCGCCTCGAGATTGCTAAAATATTTTTAGGATCATTCTAAAAAAAGTCGAAAGAAAATAGGAGGACTAAGCATGGCACCTAAAATCCATCCACTTGGTGAGCGAATCCTGGTCAAACCTACGGCCAGAGAAGAAGTCTCCCGCGGCGGTATTGTGCTGCCTGACACCATCAAGGAAAAACCCCAAGAGGGCGAGGTTATCGCAGTAGGTGAAGGAAAACGCAACGACAAAGGCGAGCGCATTCCCATGGATGTCAAGGTAGGAGATATCGTTGTCTATGCCAAATACGGCGGCACCGACATTAAACTCGAAGACGATGATTACATCATTCTGCGCGAAAGCGACATCTTGGCCAAAAAAGATTAATTAAGGAGATAAAGTATGGCAAAACAAATAATATTCGGTGAAGACGCAAGGCGTTCCCTCAAAAAAGGTGTGGATGTCTTGGCAGCAGCCGTCCGTGTTACCCTCGGCCCCAAGGGACACCCCGTAGCCCTAGACAAAAAGTGGGGGGCTCCTTCCATCGTAGATGATGGAGTGACTATCGCCAAGGAAATAGAACTCCCTGAACCATTTGAAAACATGGGCGTACAGCTGGTCAAGGAAGCCTCTTCCAAAACCAATGATGCCGCAGGCGATGGTACCACCACATCCACCATTTTAGCTTGGGCGATTATCAGCGAAGGATTCAAAAATATCGCAGCCGGAGCTGAGCCCATATCCCTCAAGCATGGCATTGAAAAAGCTACCGACGCAGTTGTGGAAGAACTGAAAAACGCATCCACTCCTGTCAATGGTAAAGAGCAAATCGTGCAGGTTGCCACCATCACTGCCAAAGACCCAGAAATAGGTAATATGATTGCCTCTGTTATGGAGAAAATAGGCAAAGATGGTGTTATCACCATAGAGGAATCCAAAGGCACCAAGTTTGAAACCGAATACGTCGAAGGTATGCAGTTTGACCGCGGTTATGTGTCGGCTTATTTTGTTACCGACACCGCCCGCATGGAAGCCAACATTGACGATCCTTTCATCATGATCACCGACAAGAAAATTTCCTCCATTCAAGAGATACTGCCCTCACTGGAGCGAATACTGCAGGCAACCAAGAACCTGCTCATCATAGCCGATGACGTAGACGGCGAAGCCTTGGCCACGCTGGTGGTTAACAAACTGAAAGGCACACTCAATGTCATAGCTGTCAAGGCTCCAGGCTTCGGCGATCGCCGCAAGGCTATGCTGGAGGATATCGCCATCCTTACCGGTGGTAAAGTCATTTCAGAAGATGTTGGTCGCAAGCTGGACTCCATCACCGTAGAGGATCTTGGTCGCGCGCGCCGCGTTGAAGTCAACAAAGACAAGACCACCATCATAGAAGGCAAAGGTTCTTCAGGAGAGATTAAGGATCGCATCAAGCAACTCAAAGCTCAGATTGATGATACCGATTCTGACTTTGACCGTGAAAAACTTCAGGAGCGTATGGCACGTTTAGCCGGCGGTGTGGCCGTCCTCAAAGTCGGTGCCGCCACAGAAACTGAAATGAAAGAAAAGAAGCACCGCGTAGAGGATGCCCTAGCCGCTACCCGCGCCGCTGTGGAAGAGGGAATCCTACCCGGCGGAGGCATCGGTCTTTTGAATTCACTGCCAGCCCTAGACAAACTTGAAGTCACCGGCGACGAAGCAACCGGTGTCAACATTGTTCGCAAAGCAGTGGAAGAACCTATCCGCTGGATTGCGATTAACGCAGGTCAGGATGGCGCCGTCATCGTGGACACCATCAAGAAAGGCGTTAAGGGCTCCGGTTATAATGCCGAAAGCAACACCTTTGGCAATATGGTGGAGATGGGCATTATTGATCCCACCAAGGTAGTACGCAGCGCACTCGTCAACGCCTCAAGCATCGCCAGTATGGTACTGGTCACAGAATCACTGGTCGCTGATATCCCTGAGAAAGAGAAAGCCCCTCCAGCCGCCGGTATGGGTGGTATGGGCGGCATGGGCATGGGAGATATGTACTAAAACCCTAGATGCAGACGTCTTATACGTGATAAAAGGGGTTCGTGAAGATCTTCACGAACCCCTTTCTAAATGAGCATACGCTTCAGGCGTTTGCGTGACATAACCTTCCGAGATTATCCGGCGACTAATTTGTGCAATACGGATGATTTCCTGTGCGGACCCACCACTGCCAGCCGCATAGAAGAGAGTTTGATTAAGCGATTGGCCACCTGTTGTATATCAAATGGGGTTACAGCATCAACCATAGCGGACACTTCATCAATGGTCAAAATGCGCCCTGCGCGGACCTCTTGTCCTCCAAGCCATCCGGCCATATGACGACTGTCTTCCAGGCGCAGTACCAGCTGTCCCTTGGACATTTCCTTTGCTTTTGTTAGTTCGCCTGAAGAAATCGTTTCATCCCGGAAACGCAGTAACTCCCTGATTATAGCCTCCAGCGCCTGCCCAGCCTTTGCACTATCTACACCAGCATAGACCACCAACGAGCCGGTATCTTGCATATGATCAACATAGCTTTGCACACTGTATGCCAGCCCAAGTTTGTCGCGCACTTCGCTGAACAAACGGCTACTCATACCGCTGCCCAGCACAACATTCAGCATGTCAAAAGTGAAACGTTGGGGATCAAAAAGCGAAAGCCCCGGAATAGCCAAACACATATGCGTCTGCTCAATATCACGCATTTCAATTTTCACCCGTTTAGCAGAGCGTTCCACAAAAGGCTTGTGTGCTTGGTTGCCTTCCATGGTTTTCCATCCTCCAAAACAGCGCTTAACGGCCTTTACGACTTCGGCGTGTTCCACGCCGCCGGCGATGGATATAACCGCTGCAGATGGAATGTACTGTCTGTGAATGTACCCTGCTAAATTGTCACGGCTGATGGCTCCAACCGTTTTCTTGGTCCCGGCAATGTCACGCCCCAACGGATCACCCGGCCAGAGCAATTTTTCAATAAGGATACCCACCTTTGAAGACGGGTCGTCGTAGTTCATGTTGATTTCTTCGATAATGACCTGCCGTTCCTTTTCCACATCGTCAATATTGAGATTGGAATTTAACAGCATATCACTCAACACATCCATCGCCAAAGCCAAGTGAGAACAAGCAACCTTGCACCAATACACTGTGGTTTCACGGTCAGTGCCGCCATTAAGAATTCCCCCTACTCTTTCAACAGCTTCAGAAATATCCCGAGATGTCGGGCGGCGTTCAGTGCCACGGAAAAGCATATGTTCCACAAAATGTGAGATGCCTGCCTGGGAGTTTGCCTCAAAGCGCGAGCCAACAGAAACAAAAACACAGATGGAAACCGACTTGGTTTGAGGCATTAGCTGGGTAATTACACGCAAGCCATTATCTAAAGTTGTTTTGTTATACAAATTCTTCACCTCTTTCTGTGTTTCATTCTATTGACCAACTACCAAGCTGTCAATGCAGGCTAGACAATTACGCATCAAACCCATCTCTCTGTAAAGCTATCAGGTATAGACATGCCACAGACATCAGTTTAAGTATTATCTGCTTGACATAACATCATGCGCCCAATATGTTTCTTAATCCGAACAGCTTCCTCTTATCCCAAACCGCTTGACAGAAACGTAGCAATGCCATTAATATATTGGCTGTTGCTTACAGGACGGTGCCATTTTTAATAATTTGGCACTACTCTTGATTGAGCTAGGAGTGTAGCTCAGTTGGTAGAGCAGCGGTCTCCAAAACCGCCGGTCGTGGGTTCGAGTCCTGCCACTCCTGCCAACTGCCGAGATGGTGGAATGGCAGACACGCTAGCTTGAGGGGCTAGTGAACTTTATCGTTCGTGAGAGTTCAAATCTCTCTCTCGGCACCAAAAACCTTTTTGCGGAAGTAGTTCAGTGGTAGAACGTCTCCTTGCCAAGGAGAAGGTCGCGAGTTCGAGCCTCGTCTTCCGCTCCACCCAGCAGGGTTCTTCTCTCAAAGGCTTGGTCGCATAATTATCCAGTTTTCACAGTATGAAACCAAGTCGCGTTCAAACCTAGCTATAAGCTCATTACCACTACGAACAGTTCCATTGACTTTTACGCCTGCGCAGAGTATTCTATTGACACTTTCATATGTGTTCGGCGACGTAGCCAAGTGGCAAGGCAGGGGTCTGCAAAACCTCCATCAGCGGTTCAAATCCGCTCGTCGCCTCCATCATTTTGCCTCACCCTAATGATTCATTTTGATGCTCGCACAAATTATCTACACGTTACCGAAAACATGCGACAAAGCTACCCTTTATTACAAGCCATAGAGTTACGACTGCATCATACCGAATAATTCTCGCAATACCCACAACTCAACCGACAGCATGCGTATTTAACTAATAATACCCACCTCATTTTGTGGGCTATTGACTCTCCTCTTACAGGAGATTGTAGGATGAGTTTACAAGAAAGGAGTGCTCTTATGTTTCGTATTGGTGATTTTTCCAAGATGAGCAAAACCACAATAAAAACGCTTCACTATTATGATGAAACAGACCTGTTAAAACCCGAAGAAACCGATAAATTCACCGGCTATCGGTTCTATACGACTAATCAGCTTGAGAAACTTCATAGAATACAAGCGTTCAGGCAAGTAGGA